>JBFMGC010000008.1 GCA_040752815.1 Candidatus Zixiibacteriota bacterium | reverse complement strand
ACTGTATCCAGATCGTGAATACCCCGCTTGTAGACCTTTCGTCCAGCGCCATCAGATCACTTATAAAGCAGGGAATGTCACATAGTCAGTTGGCGACTTTGGTGCCCGCGGCGGTAGCCTCGTATATTGAACAGTGGAAGTTGTACCTATGAGCCGCGAATCAAAGACCCGGGTGTATCTGATCGATGGTTCCGCCATGTTCTATCGATCGTACTTTGCTTTCATTCGGAACCCGCTGATCAACTCGAAAGGGGAGAATACATCGGCGTCATACGGGCTGGTCAATTCGCTTCTAAAGATCATCCGCGAGGAGAATCCGGAATACCTCGGAATCGTCTTTGACACTCCCAAGCCGACTTTCAGGCATGATAAGTATCCCCAATACAAATCCACGCGGGCGAAAATGCCCGACGAGCTGGTGCAGCAGTTGCCTCGGATTCAGCAGGTGGTCGAAGCGCTTAATATCCCGGCGTTCGAACTCGAGGGATACGAGGCAGACGACGTTATCGGCACTTTCGCTGTGCGGGCGGCAAAGCAGGGGTGCGAAGTCTGGTGCGTGACCGGCGACAAAGACTTCTTCCAACTGGTGAACGAGCGGATCAAGATCTACAGCCCGCGCAAAGCCTCGGAAGCGCCGGAGCGGATGGGGCGTGAGGAGGTGAAAGAGAAATTCGGAGTCTATCCCGAGATGGTGATCGACAAGCTGGCGCTTATGGGGGATAGCTCGGACAACGTGCCCGGAGTTCCGGGGATCGGCCCCAAAACGGCGGATAAGCTGCTCGAAGAATTCGGTTCGCTTGACGGTGTTCTCGACAATCTCGCGAAAATCAAGCCGGCGGGAGTGCAGCAAAAAGTATCGGCCAATGCCGACCTGGCGCGACTGTCCAAAGAGTTGGTGACAATCCACACCGACGTGCCCATCACATTCGATCTGGAAGCTCTGCGCCGTCGCGCACCGGACCTGCCTAATGTTAAGGCGCTGTTTCTCGAATTGGAGTTCGCCACGCTGCTTAAGCAGGTAATGCCAGACAAGGCTGACGAAGATTCCGCCGAGCGAGGCGGCGCCACGAAGGCGTTTTACCACACGGTTGCTTCGGTCGCCGATCTGAAAAAGCTGGTAGCGGCGTTCAGCAAGGCTGGGACCATCGCGGTCGATACCGAGACAACCTCGCTCGATCCGCTGGAGGCGGAACTTGTCGGCGTGTCCCTGACTGACCGCGGGAACACCGGTTACTATATTCCTCTCGGTCATTCGACTGAGTCGCAGCGCAACCTGCCGTTCGAAGAAGCGCTCGCCCTGCTCAAACCGCTGCTGGAAAACCCGCAAGTGCGCAAGGTGGGCCAGAATATCAAGTACGACCTGCACGTGCTTAGGCGTTACGGAGTCGAGATTTCGCCGGTGTCCTTCGATACGATGCTTGCCTCGTATGTCATTAATCCAACGGCGCGGCAGCACTCGCTCGATGCTCAGGCGCTGCGCCATTTCGATTACCAGATGCAGTCGATCACGGAGCTGATCGGCAGCGGCAAGAGCCAGAAGACTTTCGACGTGGTTCCGGTCGACAAGGCGACTGCTTACTCTGGCGCGGATGTCGATTTCACCTATCGCCTGCTGGGCGTCCTGGAACCGGAGTTGAAGCGCCTGCAGCTCGACAGTCTCTATTACGACATCGAGCTGCCGCTAATCAAAGTGCTCGCCAACATGGAAGAGGCCGGAATCCGAATAGACAGCGCCTTCCTGGCGGATTTGAGCGAGCAAATGGACGGCGGCCTGAATGAACTCGAGCGGCAGATATACAAAATCGCCGGCGGCCAGTTCAATATCAACTCGACCCATCAGTTGGGTCATATCATGTTTGAGAAGCTCGGTCTGCCGACAAGGGGCAAGACCGCAAAGAAAACCGGTTTCTCGACAGATGCCCGCGTGCTGGAGGAGCTCGCCACGATGCATGAGTTCCCGAGGCTGATTGTCAACTATCGCCAGTTGGCCAAGTTGAAGAGCACCTATGTGGACGCGCTGCCCCGGCTGGTCATCCCCCGCACCGGTCGGGTGCACACCTCGTTCAACCAGACTATTGCCGCCACCGGGCGACTGTCCTCGACCGATCCGAACCTTCAGAACATACCGATCCGCACCGAGGAAGGTCGCGAAATTCGCAAGGCGTTCATTCCTCGGGACTCCGATCACACGCTGCTTGCGGCCGACTACAGCCAGATCGAACTTCGCATTTTAGCGCACTACACCGACGATCCAGGATTAATCCAGGCGTTTAACAACGCCGAGGACATCCACGCCCGCACCGCGGCCGAGGTATACGGCGTGAACATGAGCGCCGTCACGCCGGCAATGCGCCGGGTCGCCAAAACCGCGAATTTCGCGGTAATCTACGGCGTTTCGGCCTATGGCTTGTCGCAGCAAACAGACATGAATGTCGAGGAGTCAAAGCAGTTCATAGACACGTACTTTGCCCGTTATCCCGGGATCAAAAAGTACATGGATGCGACTATCGCATTCGCGCGCGAGAACGGATACGTCACCACGTTGTACAACCGTCGACGTTATCTGCCGGAAATCAACGACAAGAACTTCAACGTGCGCCAGTTTGCGGAGCGGACCGCGATTAACACGCCTATCCAGGGTACCGCTGCGGATATTATTAAAGTGGCCATGATCGATATCGATCGCCGGCTGCAGCCAATGCACTCGCGCATGGTTTTACAGGTGCACGATGAGCTGGTGTTCGACGTCCATAAGTCGGAGCTTGAAGATGTCAGCCAACTGGTGAAGACCGAGATGGAGAATGCGGCTAAACTGAAGGTGCCGCTGGTTGCCGATGTCGGGACCGGCCAGAACTGGCTGGAGGCCAAATAATCGGGGTTATCAAAATGGCATTTCAGAAAACAAGCATCTTCGTGACCGGTCTGTTTATGGGAATGCTCGCCGGCTCGGTTGCGGCACAAAGCACCGATGAGTTCGGTACAAGCGGCAGGGGATCACGCCGGGAACCGCCCTTGCAAATCGGTATCGGTATCGACTTCCGGGTCGATGACCTCGACAGGTACACCTATGTGCCATCGGTGGCGGGGCGCGTGTACTACTTCTTTCATCCCATAGTCGCTCTTCGTGCCGGTGTCGCGCACAACAGTGTGACCAGACTCGGGAAATCTGCCTCCTTCCACACAGTCGCATTCGATCTCGGCCTGCACATCAATGCCCGAGTGAGAGTGGTCATCCCGTACCTGGAAACCGGTTTCTGGCTGCCCATACATTGGGGCACAAACACCGGTCGCGAATTCTCTGGTTTCCGGCCGGGGCTGAGGTTCGCAGTCGGGATCTCGGTAGGGGTAACGACGGACGTGGCCCTTGATTTCAGCCTTGCCCAGGTGTTAAATCACATCTCGGTGCCGAGGGACCATGTCGTGCTGTTGCCACCGTCTCCGCACGAATTCATCGTCGGGCCATACTCCCCGGAGCCGGAGGGCGAGTACAATCCTGCCATCGCGGAATTTGTTGTCAGAATAGGACTTTGACTCCACAGCCTATGATTGTTGGCCTGACCGGACTAATCGGCGCAGGGAAGACCACCGCCGCGCGGGAATTCGCGCGTCTGGGCGCGGCGGTCATCGACGCCGACCGGATTGGGCGGGATGTCGTGGATAAGTCAGCCGCCCTGCGCAGGTCACTAATGCGGGCATTCGGATCTGATATCGTCGATGGTGCCGGCAGGATTCGCCGGAAGCAGTTGGCTGCATTGGCCTTTGCTGACAAGCGGTCACGTGATAAACTGAACGAAGTCGTTCACCCTCACCTCCTCAAAGAGCTTCGCCGCCAGGTGCGCAACGCTCGGAATTATCATGAGATAGTCGTAATTGACGCCGCCCTGTTGCTGCAGTGGCGGCTGGGGCGACTGATCGATTTCGTATTGGTCGTCGAGGCATCACGTGAATCCCGCTTGTCGAGACTTGTTGCGCGGGGGATGAGCCGCCCCGACGCACTGGCCCGGGAGAAAATGCAATTACCCCGGCGCGAGTTCATACGGCGGGCTGACAGAGTGATCAGGAACAATACCACAACGGATGATCTCGCCCGAAAGATCCAACGGCTCCACGCCCAGCTGATGCGTCATAGCAATTGACAGTAGTTCTCACAGGCGTCAAATTCCGGTTTGCATGGACCTGCAACCGCCAAATCAGGAATCACGTCGGTGCCACTGGTAGACTCAGCCACGGGACGGGTTGTCCGCGAGCTTTCTGTAAACGAACTTCGTGAGCGCGCGAGTTACATGCGCGGACTCAACCTGATTGCCCTTTGCGCCGCCGGTTCCGGCCACTCCGGAGGCACACTCGGTGTCATGGACATAGCGGCGGCGCTCTATTTGCGTATTGCGCGCCACGACCCTAGGCACCCGGAGTGGCCGGATCGGGATCGAATTGTATGGTCAGCCGGACACAAAGCGCCGGCGCTCTACACGGCACTGGCAGTAAGCGGGTACTATCCGGAAAAGGAAGTCGTACGGCTCCGGCAATTGGATTCTCCCTTCCAGGGCCATCCGCACAGGCTTGACCTGCCCGGTGTCGAGTTTACCACCGGCTCGCTGGGGCAGGGACTTTCGCTGGGGGTTGGCTCTGCCCTGGCCGCCAGATTGAACGACAGGGACTATCGGGTGTTTGTGATTTGCTCCGACGGCGAGCAGCAGGAGGGGTCTATCTGGGAGGCGGCCATGTCCGCCGCACACCACCAGTTGGGGAACCTGATTGCAGTCATCGATTGTAACCGGCTACAGATCGACGGCCCTATTGTAGAGGTCATGAACATCGAACCGCTGGCCGACAAGTATCGGGCGTTCGGGTGGAATGTGCTCAATGCCGATGGTCACGATATCGCCGATCTGGTTGAAAATCTGGAGGGCGCCCGCTGCCAGGCATTGGCCGGCAAACCGATAGCTGTAATATGCCATACGAACAAAGGGCGGGGTGTTTCGTTCATGGAAAACGAGGTCGGCTGGCACGGCAAGCCGCCTAACCGAAAGGAACTGGAATTGGCCCTCGCGGAACTGGGCGCGACCGACAAGTTCAATGTCGATGACCTGCTTGCCTATGCCGTCGAAAGCGAAAAACAGGTAGAAGTCAGGTTGACTGATGCCCAGCCCCGATTTTCGCGCAACTATTGGTGGAACGCCGGCGAGAATATGCGCGTCGAAATGAAACCGACCCGGGCCGGATTCGGACAGGCGCTCGACAAGTTCGGCGATGATCCCCGCATCGTTTGTATCGGGGCGGACATCTCGGACTCGATCTGCATATCGGATTTCTATAAGAACCATCCCGAGAGAAAGCCGAGATTCATTTCGGCGGGGATCGCCGAACAAAACGCCACCGGAATAGTCGCAGGCCTTGCCCGGGAGGGGAAGATACCGGTGTTCGGCACCTACGGAGTGTTTGCTTCGGCGCGAAATCTCGATCAGCTCCGGATATCGGTTTGTTACGCCAACCTAAACGTTTTGATCGTTGGCGCGCATGGAGGGATTTCAGTGGGTCCTGATGGCGCCACTCATCAAGAATTGGAGGCGATGTTCCAGATTACCGGTCTGCCTAACATGCACATGGGGGTACCCTGCGATATCGTCGAGACCGAGAAAATGACCCGCGCCCTGCTTTTGGATGTAGTCGGCCCAAAGTATCTCCGTTTCGCCCGGGAGGCTACGCCGATTATAACCGACGAAAGCACGCCGTTTCGTTTTGGTGAGGGGCTGATCTTTCGCTTCCGCCACGAAGCGGACCATTTCGCCCGGGCGTTTGAGTGTCACCCGGCAAGCGAGTACCGGAGCGAGGGAGAGGATATCACTATAATATCCTGCGGACCCGAAACCACTGAGGCGATGCGCGCAGCCTGGATACTCAGAACCGATCTTGATCTTGAGACCCGCGTGTTGCATCTTCACACCGTGAAGCCGCTGGATGAACAGGCGATCCGCCGCGCCGCCGAGGAAACCGGGGGAGTTGTGACCGCCGAGGAACACCAGGTCGGTGGCTTGGGCAACCGGGTGGCTGGGGTTATCGCGCAGCGGGTCAGGCTTCGCGGCAAGTCGCTCAAGTTCGCCATGATCGGCGTGCCGGACCGGTTCGGGCAATCCGGCCGCCCCTGGCAGTTAATCAGGAAACTCGGCTTGACTGCCGAGCACATAGCAGCGCAAGTTAAAGTAATGCTTGGAGTTTGATTTCGCGATAAGGGCTGAACGCATGCACTTTTCCGACAGCATAATTCGACTCGAATCCGAAGGCGCATTTGTCGTCCTGGCCAAAGCCAGACAAATGGAACGGCAGGGGCGGAAGGTCATCCACCTGCAGATTGGCGAACCGGATTTCGATACTCCCCGCAACATCACCGAGGCCGCCTACCGGGCCATCCTCAACGGCCAGACCCATTATGCACCATCTGGCGGCGTGCCGGAAGCCAGGGAGGTAGTGGCCGACTATATGTCACGGACGCGCAACGTCAAATGGACCGCCGAAAACGCGATCATCATGCCCGGCTGCAAGCCGCTGATCTACTGCGCCATGGTGGCGCTGATCAATCCCGGTGATGAGATTATTGTCCCCAATCCGGGGTACCCCACCTACCGTTCAGTCACCCGGTTTCTGGGGGCGACCCCAGTGCCGATCAAGCTGCGCGAGGAAAATGATTTCCGCTTTCTGGTGAGTGACCTTGAGGGCCTGATCACCCCGCGGACCCGGATGATCATTCTGAACTCGCCGGAGAACCCGACCGGCGGACAGCTTACCTGGGAAGACCTCGAAGCAATCTACGCTATTGCCCGGAAACATGACCTCTGGATTCTGTCAGACGAAATCTACTCGCGCATCGTCTATGACACCGAATTCAAGTCTGTCGCCACGATCCCCGGGGCGCTGGAGCGCACGATAGCCATCGACGGGCTCTCCAAGACGTACGCCATGACCGGCTGGCGGCTTGGTTTCGCCTGTATGCCGAGGCAGCTCGCCGACTATCTCTTTACGCTGGCGATCAACGCTTTTTCGTCGACCGCTACTTTCACCCAACACGCCATGATCGAAGCGCTCACCGGTCCACAGGATGAGATCGACAAGATGGTAGCCGAGTTTCGCCGCCGCCGCGATGTCATAGTCGCCGGACTGAACAAGATCGAGGGTATTTCCTGCCTAAAGCCGGAAGGGGCCTTCTACGTTTTCCCCAATATCAGCGGCACCGGGCTCAACTCGCGGCAGTTCGCTGACCTTCTGTTGGAGCAAGCCGGAGTAGCCTGTCTCGCGGGGTCGGCGTTTGGGAAGTACGGTGAAGGGTACGCCCGTTTCTCCTACGCCAATTCAGTCGAGAATATTCAGACAGCGCTTGAAAAGATCGGCGAGGTGCTGTCGGTTGTAAAAAAGTAGGCTGGGTTGCCCGATAATACTCGAAACCGGGCGCCGCGTCCGGTTTTTTATTGATCGGGAAGAAGCGCGATCATACGATATGTCTGTGAAGTTCGCCTTCGTGACTACCAACCTGACCGATCTCTGGGCCGAGCCGAGGTACAACAGCGAGCGCGCCAGCCAGCTCCTTTTTGGCGAAATAGTGCGGCTGGGCCCGGTAAAGAACGGCTACGTGAAGGTCTTCCAAACAGATGAATACACCGGTTGGGTGGATCAGAGGTTCTTGCGACCGATTAGCCGAAGCGCGAGCAGACTGTACAATACAGAAGCGCGGCATGTGGTAGTGAGAGATCGAGTGAAAGTCATGGCGGAAGCGGGACGACCATCGGCGGCGCCCTATCTGCTCTTTTATGGGACAAGGATAATGGTGCGGTCGGCAGCCCGCGGTCTTGCCGCCTGCCGTCGCCCTGACGGTACTGAGTTCAAATGCCGTCGCAGCGGACTCGCTTTGGTCGATAATAACAGCGTGCGCCCGCCTTTAGGAACAGCCGTAGTAGCTGAGGCCCGGCGTTTTGTCGGCGTACCCTATTTGTGGGGCGGCATCACGACCGTCGGTTTTGACTGCTCCGGTCTGGTGCGCACCGTGCTGGGCAGATTCGGGGTATACGTGCCGAGGGACACTAAGGACCAGATAAAGATTGGCAGGCCGGTAGACCGCGAGCAGGTGAGAACCGGCGATTTGCTGTTTTTCAAGCGCCATGTCGGATTTGCCATGGGCCGAAACCATATTGTGCATTCGTCGGTAGGCGGGTCGGGCGTGCGTGTCAATTCGCTTACACCGGGCTCGGACGATTACCGTCCGGATCTCGACAGAGATTTTGCTGCAGCCAGGAGGATTTTGTGATCCGGATCGAAACATTCAAAGTATCATTGCCCTTGAAAAAGAAATTCGCCATCGCCGGTGGAGAGGCAGGCGAGAAAACCAATCTCATCACAATTTTGAATAATCGCTATTCGGGCGAGGCCGCGGCGTCTGTCAAATACGGTCCCAGTGTCCAACGGATGCAGGCCGATCTCCGTCAGGGAGTAGCCAGGCTGGCTCAGCGCGAAAAACTGAGCCTCGAGGCTCTTCAGGAAATCAGTCAGTTCGACGTCCATCCCACGGTGCGTTCGGCACTGACCGGCATGGTGCTCAACTACCTGTCCGGCGAGAGCAGCCGCTATCCCTGGGAAATCGTGTCGCTGGGAGCGCCGGTCGGTATCAGAAACTCTATTACGATCAGTATCGCCGACCCAAAGCAGGTCATCGAGGAGGTCAACGCGTGCGACCTGCCCATCGTAAAGGTCAAAATGGGCGGAGAGCATGACGCTGAACTGGTACTGGCTTTGAAAGACCTTAGGGGAAAGGAGATCCGTGTCGACGCCAATGGCGGTTGGACGCCCGAGCAGGCCGAGGAGATGATCCATCACCTGGCCGAGAGCGGCATTCACGTTATCGAGCAGCCCACCGCCACCGAGTATATTGCCGACTGGCCCCACTTGAAAGGAAAACATCAGGAGGTTGAACTAATTGTCGACGAGGGGCTGAACACTCTTGAGGATTACCGCCGCCTCGCGCCACATTGCGATGGGATCAACATCAAAATGGAAAAGAGCGGCGGGATTGTCGAGGCCACTCGGATCGCCCGCCAGGCTCGCCAGGACAAAAAGAAGATCATGCTTGGCTGTATGGTTGAATCCTCGATCGGCATAGCCCAGTCGGTGTATATGTCATCGCTGGCAGACTATCATGATCTCGACTCGCCCCAGCTTTTGGAGGCGGATATCGCCCAGGGTATTATCTACAACCGCGAATCAATCCGCGTGGACCGGGAAATTATCGGCGGCCCGTCGCTCAAGCGCGACGTGGTCGAGAAATACATTCGTGAATGACAGGAAGTGTCATTTGTCGATGCCAAACCAGTTGCGAGCACTCACGCTCGCCGCAGTCGTACTGACCGGCGCCGGTGTATCGGCTGAGACGGCAATCCGAATCGTCTATCCAAAACCGGGCCAGACAATTGCCGCTGTCGACTCCTCCTTCATCTTTGGATCGATCACCGGCGGCTTTGATCGCGACAACGATACTCTCACGATAAACGATCAGTCTGTTGAGGTTCACCGCGACGGTGGCTTCCTTGCTTTTTTGCCGCTCGCACCCGGGGAGTTCATCTTCCGCATACGAGCTTTACGCCCCCGAGAATTGCCGCTGGCCGATGACACCCTTCAGCGACAACAGTTGCTGGCGGAAGACTCGGTCAAGGTGGTAGTACCGACGCCTCGTCGCTCTCTCCCCGACGATACCCTTGCGATAGTCGGCGACTACAACCCGCCGTCTGGAGATCTAGTGCTCTCGGCGGGTGATCTCCTGCACGTGATGTTCCAGGGTTCGCCCCGCATGCCGGCCTTGTTCTCGATTCCGGGTGTAGTCGACTCGGTCCCCATGAATGAAACCGACCCTCGGCAGCAGCCGTACTGGGGGGAAGCGGTGTTCGGCGATGGCGCCGTCCCTGATTCCCTCATGATTGAGGGCATCTACTCCGGTGTGTACGTTGTCCCCGAATCTGTTTCGGTTGTTGATAAGCGAATCATCTACCATCTGGCGACACCGCCGAAGAAATATATCCACCCTCGGAGCGGTGGAGTACCCGACTCGGCTTTCGATGACCGCATGGTCAAACTGGCGGCCATGCCAGATAGCCTGAGCAGAGAATCAGGCTACCGAATCAGCCTCAATCATCCGGAGTATCCGTTCACGGTGAGATTTCTCGACTCGATTCAAACCCTGCGCCACGGCCCGCGCCTGGGGTACTTCACGATATTTCAACCTGCCGGTGTCGAGGCCCTCGTGGTAGGTCGAGAGGGAGATTGGTACCGGGCGAAATTCTCCAAATCCCAGTATGCATGGATCGATCGCAACCTCGTGACGCCGTTGCCCCGGGGTGTCCTGCCACCTCGGTCAATGCCGACCACGGTTCGCACTTATGGCCATGATGACCATGTGCTTCTGGAGGTCGGCCTGAGCGGCAAACATCCCTTCCGTGTCTACGAAGATAACGCGCGCACCCTCCGCCTGCAGTTGTTCGGCGTCACCAGCAACACCGACTGGATTCGCTACGATTTCTCCGACCCCATGGTCGAGCTGGCGGTATGGTCGCAGCCTGAAACCGATCTGTACGAGTTGAAATTGACGCTCACTCGCGATGTATGGGGATACGACACGTATTATCGCGGCAACACCTTTTGCCTGCGCATCAATCGCCCCCCCGAGCATGTGGATCGTCTCAAGGGCAAGATCATCGTGGTAGATCCTGGGCATGCGTCGGATCCCGGCGCCGTGGGCCCGACCGGGCTTACCGAAGCCGAGGCGAATCTCCGGATCGCCCTGGCGTTGCGACGTGAGCTGCAACGCCACGGCGCGTCTGTCGTAATGACCCGCTATGACATGAGCCACGTCAGCTTGAATGATCGCCCTGTCATCGCCAAAAACGCCGATGCGGACCTGTTCGTTTCGATTCACAACAATGCCCTCCCGGACGGAGTGCATCCGTTTAACAATCATGGCGTCTCCACCTACTATTATCACCCACACTCGGCAAGGCTGGCGCGGGCCATTCAGAGAGAATTACTGCGGGCGACTGAGATGCCTGATTTCGGACTCTACCACGGTAACCTGGCCGTCAACCGCCCCACTCAGTATCCGGCAGTGTTGGTGGAGTGTGCTTTTATGATGATTCCTGAGCACGAGGCAGAGCTCAAGACAGAGCGTTATCGGAACAAAGTCGCCGAGGCCATAACCAGGGGAATCGACGCCTTTCTGGATGAATATGCGCACCGGAACAAATAACATGACGTGCACCGACCGGCACTTTAACGTGCGCGGCAGACCTCCCGGTCTGCCCGGCCTCTCAGGAGCCGTAACCGGAGGGGCAGACGAGGACGTCTGCCACCCACAGGGACCATATGCCCCCGTACCCGACAGCTCTGCCGTGGGTCCGGCGTCACCGGCAGTGCGCGACAGTTACAAAGCGAACACGGAATGGAACTGACCACATGAGCTCAGGTGCTTCCGCTAAATCCGAACCGTACTACTGGCTGATATACCTCGCCGCTCTTCTGGCCGGACTGCTGCTGATTGCCGACGCTATCAGCTTTCGCCCGATTGCCAAGATTACGGCCCGTCTCGGAATCGGGCTTCTGTACACAGCTTTCGCATTCATTGTCGGCGGTGCGCGGGCATCGGCAATAATCGGCACCATCCTGCTCTGGCTGGCGGTGCTGATCACGATCTTTGTGTAAGCCGCTCCCTCCACCACTATATCCAATTGGTTACTGACTAACCACCAAAGGTTCGCGAGGCGGGAAACCGCTCACTCGGTAACCTCCTTATACATACTCGACTAACTGCCAGCGGGTCAACCCGGATCAGTTGGCACACTTATTGCACTCGCTGAGGCTGTGCGATAGTTGCCACCAGATCAGGATCGATTGCCGTGAAACCAAACGTTACAAACATAGTCGCTTTAGCGAGCCTGTTGGTATATGTGCTCCGGCCGGAGATATCGGCCGCCGGCACCGTCAACGCGACTATCGGTGTCGGGGCCGGATCGTCATCGCTATGGACTCAGTCGTCGGAAGGCGGAATCGCGGCCGGAGGCACCTATAGCTACCGTACGCAAGGGCCGAGTGTGTCGTTTCGTCTGGTAGGGCTGAACGCACTCACGCCGGTTTTCAGCACCTACCAGGAGAGTGTCACCGAATTAGCGCTCATGGGGGGATGGGATTTCACGTTGCGAAAGTCATCGTTGTTCGCGATCCGTCTGGGCATAGGCAGGATGTGGTATCATGGCGGCTACCCCCGCGCGACCGCTTGGGATTACTCCGGCCATGCCTGGGGACCGGCTCTGCAGTTTGATCTCTATTGGAAGCGAATCGGCTTCACATACATGATGCACACCGGAGATCCGCAATCGTTCAGTGTGGGTCTGATCTGCGTGAGGCTGGGCCGTCTAAGAGCGTGAATTGCAGATGACACAAAAAAGAGAGAGGCCGGGCAAACCGCCCGACCTCTTTTGTGTTTGCGCTACGCGCAGTGACAGGAGTCTGAACTCCCGCCTGTCGGGTTAGTATCTCCGATCGCGATAACCGCCGCCGCGGCCGCCGCCACGGTTACCACCACCACCACGGCCGCCGGCGCCTTCGGTGCGAGGACGGGCCTCGTTCACGTTGAGCGCGCGCCCGTTCAGCTCCTGGCCATTGAGGCCGCTGATCGCGGCTATGGCCTCGGCCTTGCCGGACATTTCCACGAACGCAAAGCCTCTCGGCTCGCCGGTGTACTTGTCCGTGATGATGTTGACGCTGGAGACTTCGCCGAAACCGGCGAAAGCCTGGCGCAACTGGTCTTCTGTCGTGTCAAACGACAGGTTGCCTACGTAGATATTCATTCTACACTCCGGTTTTGTTTATCCAAGCAGAAATCTCGTCCGTGGGGATGCAGTTTCGGCCTGATAAACTCGTTCTTGCGCACTATTGCGCGTCGGTCCCGAGATTCAGCTTGTACAGAGATCTGTTGGAAAAACTACACAAAACCTTGACAAGTGTCACGACGGAAACCAATTCTGATATTCAAGTATATCGGTTTGAATATCAGAAGTCTATAGTTTATTTCAACAATCTTCTGACCGACCGGTTCACACAAAAGCGGCCAGTCACGGTACAGATCCACGTTTCTTACGACCAGATGTGTGCCAAGGACGCCAGACGCGGCGCGGCCATAGTCAACGAGTGAGCCTAAGTACATCTTGAAAACATGCGCCCTGCATGGAAGAAAATACCCCCGTCAGGAATCGAACCTGAATTACCGGCTCCGGAGGCCGATGCGTTATCCGTTACACCACGGGGGCAGAGATGACGCCTGTCGCTCTGACAGGCGGCTGGATACATACAACAAACCGTCAATGCGGGCAATAGTTTTCCGCCCGTCACTGAGCAACGCGTACCGACAGATTGGGGCTACGTTAGTTTAGAATTGCGCCGTGCCGCCAAAACCGTATTTTGTCAGCTGCGCGCCCGAACCAGCCGGTGTCCGGGTCGCTTCGATAACCGACCGGATGATAAGGACTTAATCAATGCGCTGGAGCCAGTGCTACATCCCCACGCTTAGACAAGAACAGTCCGAGGCGGAACTCGTCTCCCACCAGTTGCTGCTTCGCGGTGGCTACATCCGCAAACTCGTCGCCGGAGTCTATATTTACCTGCCGCTCATGCAGCGGGTAATTGAGAAGTTCTCCCGTATCGTCCGCGAGGAAATGAACAAAGCCGGCGCGCTGGAGATCACCATGTCGGTCATCTGTCCGGCCGAACTCTGGCAAAAGAGCGGCCGCTACCACTCCATCGGCCCGGAGCAGATGCGCCTGAAAGACCGCCACCAGCACGAAATGGTCCTGTGCGGCACCCACGAGGAGACTGTCACCAATCTGATCGCCGGCGAGGTTCGAAGCTACCGACAGTTGCCGCTCAATCTGTACCAGATCCAGGTTAAGTTCCGCGATGAAATCCGCCCCCGGTTCGGCCTGATGCGCGGTCGGGAGTTCATCATGAAAGACGCATATACGTTTGACGCTACCGAGGAGTCCTTCGCGAAGTCTTATCAGGCGATGGTGGACGCCTACTACGCCATCTTCCGCCGTGCGGGCTTGGATGTACTGAAAGTCGAGTCTGATACCGGAGCGATGGGCGGCAAGGCGGCGCACGAGTTCATGCTGCTGGTCGACACCAACGCCGGCGAAGAGAAGATCGCCGCTTGCACCAAGTGTGACTACGCGGCCAATGTCGAGAAGGCAACCTTCAAAGACGCCACAAAGATCACGCCTGATGCCGCTATCAAGCCGATGCAGCCCGTAGATACTCCCGGCGCGGCGACTATCGAGGAACTAACGAGATTCCTCAATGTCGATGCCACCCGTCTGGTAAAAACGCTCTTGTTCCTTGCCGACGGCAAAACGGTGGCAGCGCTGATCCGGGGCGACCGTGATCTGAACGAGGTCAAACTCAAGAACGCGGTTGGAGCGATCGATCTTCAGATGGCCGATGCGGCTACGGTCGAGCAGGTCACCGGGGCGCCGGTCGGTTTTGCCGGACCGATCGGTCTCAAAGGCGAGGTAGCTCTTCTGGTCGATCCATTAGTCACTGAACTGCAAAACTTCGTCACGGGGGCCAATCAGGATGAAAAGCACATCCTGAATGTCAATATCGGACGCGACTTCAAACCTTCCAAAGTCGTCGACCTGTCCAAGGCCCGCGCCGGCGATCTCTGTCCTCGCTGCGGCGGTGAGCTGGTGGTGAAAGACGGCATCGAAGTAGGCAACACTTTTATGCTCGGCACCAAGTACTCCGAGACGCTGGGGGCGAAGTTTCTCGATGCCGATGGCAACGAAAAACCGTGTATCATGGGGTCCTACGGTATCGGCATCACACGCACTCCGCAGGCGGCCCTAGAGAAATACCATGACGACAAGGGCATCGTCTGGCCCAAGAGTATCGCGCCGTTTCTCGTTGAAATCGTGCCCGTCTCAATGTCCTCCGCGGCTCAGGTCGATACGGCCGAAAAGATATACCGGCAGCTAAATGAAAACGGTATCGACGTGCTGCTCGATGACCGTGACGAACGCCCCGGAGTTAAGTTCATGGACGCCGACCTGGTCGGTCTGCCCATACGGCTCACTATTGGAGATAAGTCGTTGAAGGACGGCAAGGTAGAGCTCAAGGCCCGCAGCGGGAGCCAGGTACATCTGGTGACGGTGGAGCAGGTGGTCAAGGCGGTCCTGAAGATGGCTGACGGACTTAACTGACCCACAAAGTTGTTGCATCGGTTCGGGTCTTTCCTTATTATAGCAAGTTCGGAGAGTGGGCAGAGACCCACTCTTTTGGTATAGCAGGAACAGCAAAGTGGAAGTGAAACAGACAGTTAGCGAACTGGTCGCGGCGCCGCTTGAGGCCCAGGGGTATGAATTGGCCGACGTGGTCGTATCCCGGTACAAGACGTCGACCACCGTGCGACTGTTCGTGTACGGCGAGAACGGTGTCACGATAGACGAGTGCGCCCGGCTGTCGCGCGTGATCGGCGCGGTGATCGACGGAACAGGCCTGTTCGAAAACGGTTATACCCTTGAGGTGTCATCGCCGGGCCTGGATCGGCCGCTGTTAACCCTGCGCGATTACAAGTACCGTGTTGGAGAGACCGTCCGGGTCGAGTTCTTAGACCGCGCCCGGAAAGCGGTAGTCGGCGAGATCGTCGCGGTTGATGACAACCGAGTGACGTTTAGAGTCGCTGATGAGGTTATTACGATCGATCTGCCTGAAATAAAAAGAGCGCAGATCGTGTTCTGATGGAGAATCGGGCTATGCCGTTTGACATGCTTGAAGCAATGACGCTGATCGCCAGAGAAAAGAATATCGATTTCGACTCCGTGGTGCAGACTCTGGAGGCCAGCCTGCTGGCCGCCGCCAAGAAGAAGTACGTCAATACCGACAACATCTCATTCCGCTTCGACCGCAAAGCCAACGAGCTGTTCATGATTGTCACCAAGAAGGTCGTGGACCGAATTGTAGACAAAGAAACCGAGATCAGCCTGGACGAGGCCAAGAAGATCGACGATGCCGCTGAGCTCGGCGATGAGCTCGAAATCTATCTCGACTACGAAGTGGAATTCGGCCGAAACGCGATCGCCTCGGCGAAGCAGATCCTTACCCAGAAAATCCGCGATGTCGAGCATGAGCGGATATACGCGGAGTTCATTGACAAGGTCAACACGCTGGTCACCGGTATTGTGCAGCAGATCGACAAGGGCAACGTGATCGTCAATCTCGGCCGCGGTGAGGGTGTCCTGCCGATTAAAGAGCAGATTCCTCGGGAGAAGTTCCGCCAGGGTGACCGGATTCGCGCTTATATCCAGGACGTGCAGCTCTCGCCGAGAGGACCGCAGATCATCCTCTCACGCGTAAACAACGAATTCCTCAAGGCGCTGTTTGCCATGGAGGTGCCGGAGATTTTCGAGAAAGTTATCGAGATCAAGGCTATCGCCCGGGAACCCGGCGAACGAGCCAAGATCGCGGTGTATTCGTCCGATGACCGCATCGACCCGGTCGGCGCTTGCGTAGGCATCAAGGGTGTGCGCGTTCAGGCTATTGTGCGCGAGCTGAACAACGAGCGCATCGACATAGTTCCGTACACGTCGTCTCCGGAAGTATTCGTCACGCGTGCTCTGGCTCCGGCCAAAGTGGTGCACATCGACTCGTTCGATCTCGAAAAGAAGATGACAGTCGTGGTCGAGGACGAAAAGCTCTCTCTGGCCATTGGCAGGAACGGTCAGAACGCCCGTCTCGCGTCGAAGCTGACAGGCTGGAAAGTCAATATCATCTCCGAAAGCCAGCACAACGAGGATAAACGCCGCGAGGCCGAGATGTTGGTGCCGGTTGGTCAGGTCGAGGGTATCGGTGTCAAGATCCGGGATCGACTGGTAGCGGCCGATATCAGCTCGGTGCAGCGCCTGGCCCAGGCCACTGTGGAATCGCTCACCAAGATTGAGGGTATCGGCGAGAAAACTGCCGAGAAACTGATCCAGCGGGCCCAGGAGATGGTGGCCAAACTCGAGGAAGAGTACCGCAAGCGCCATGAGGCCGAAAAGGCGGCGGAGGCGGAAGCCGAGCCTGCCGAAACCAAACTGCGCGAGGCCGACGTGTTCGAAGATTCGCCGGAATATGTGTCTGAGATCGATGATATCATGGAGGCCGGTGCGCCGGATCTTGAGGATATCGAGGATGAGGATGAAGACACCGCCAAGTCAGTAAAGGTGGATGACGAGGAAATCGACGAATAGTGGGAGGCGGCAGGCAACTGATGGCCAAGCCGCGGACGTCGAAAGAGGACATAAAGCATGGCAGTAGTGACAAAGAAGATTCATGACCTGGCAAAGGAATACAAGGTCTCGGCTCATGCCATGCTGAAGATCGTCCAGGATATGGGATATCCAGTCAAGTCGCACATGGCGGCGGCGACCCCGGATATCGTCAATGCGGTAAGCCTCAAGTTCGCTCAGGAACGCCGCCAGGCCAAGCTCGAGATGGAGCAGAAGCGCAAGGCGGCGCTTGACGCGGAGCGTCATCGGCTCGAGATCGAAGCCAGAGCCAAAGCCGAGGCCGAGGCGGCCGCGAAGGCGGCGGCCGAGGCGAACACACTGGCCAAGATCGACGGCCTTACCCGCGGAAAGCTGATCAAGGCCGCACCGCCAAAGGTTGCTGAGCCTGTGGTCGCTCCTGTAGTCATCCCGCCGGTTGTAGTCGAGGAAGACGACAATCTCGCGGCCATGCTCAAGAAGGCGGAGCAAAAGAAAAAGCGCAAAGACCGCAAGAAGAAGAAAGAACGTCGCGTGGTTGACCAGGTCGAGGTGGCCAAGAGTTTCCGCGCGACAATGGCCGACCTCAGCGGCGGCAAACCGAAACGCAAATACAAGAAGGCTGCCTCTGACGATGATACGGGTATTGAGAATCCCAACCAGATCGAGGTGAACGAGTTCATGTCCGTGGCCGAGCTGGCCAAGCTGATGGACCACAAACCGGCCGAGGTCGTGGCCAAGCTTATGGAGCTCGGCATGCTGGCAACGATCAACCAGCGCCTCGACATGGATACAATCGAAATGGTCGCCAGCGAGTTCGGCTACGATGTCAAACTGCAGGCCGAAATCGGCGAGGAAGCTCGCGAGGAAGAACACGAAGAACAACTGGCACTGCGGGCGCCGGTAGTTACGGTAATGGGGCATGTCGACCACGGCAAAACGTCTCTGCTGGATTATATCCGCAAGACCAACGTAGTCGCGGGCGAGGCCGGAGCGATCACGCAGCACATCGGCGCCTACGAGGTGGTCCATAATGACAGTCGGATCGTCTTTCTCGATACCCCCGGTCACGAGGCGTTCACGGCGATGCGCTCTCGCGGGACACAGATCACCGATATCGTCGTGCTTATAGTGGCGGCCGACGAGGGCGTGCGCCCACAGACGATTGAGGCCATCGATCACGCCCGCGCCGCAGGCGTTCCAATCGTGGTAGCGATTTCCAAAATCGATAAACCCGGCGCAAATCCAGACGAGGTCCGCAATCAACTGGCCAAGCAGAACCTTCTCGTGGAGGCCTGGGGTGGTAAGACTATCGCCGTGAACATTTCGTCAAAGTCCGGCGAAGGTATCGACAAGCTGCTCGAAATGATCCTCCTCCAGGCTGAGATGCTCGATCTGAAGGCGGATCCGTCGATACGCGGCCAGGGCGTAGTCGTTGACTCCAAACTCGAAAAAGGGCGCGGCCCGGTCGCCACGGTATTGATCCAGCGCGGTACGTTGCGCGTAGGAGACCCGATTGTAGCGGGCGTCTATTCCGGGCACGTGCGCACCGTTCACAACGATCGCGATCAACGCCTCGATACGATCGGCCCGTCGACACCGGCGCAGGTCACAGGGCTCAGCGGTGTTCCGCAGGCCGGTGACAGCTTTCTGGTAGTCAAGGACGACCAGGAAGCACGCGAAATCACCGCTCGGCGCGGCCAGATCAAGCGTGAGTACGATGCCCGCCGGCCGCAGGGCGCGATCTCTCTTGACAAAGTCTTCAGCCGCATTCAGGAAGGCCAGATTCAGGAAGTTCGCCTGATCATCAAGGCCGATGTCGACGGATCAGCGGAAGTTCTGGCCGACACTCTCGGAAAGATCGAGACTTCCGAAGTCAAGACCGCCATCATTCGCCGCGGGGTCGGACCGGTAACCGAGTCAGATGTTCTCCTGGCGGCAGCGTCTGATGCGATTATTATTGGATTCCAGGTCGGGCCGGATCTGAGAGCGCGTGAGCTGGCAGCACGCGAGAAAGTGGACATTCGCCGGTACGAAGTCATCTACGAGGCCGAGGAAGATGTCAAGAAGGCGCTTGAAGGGTTGCTGGCCCCGACGGTGTCAGAGCAGTTTGTCGGCATGGCCGAAGTGCGGGAGATCTTCAAGGTTCCGAGAGTCGGAGTTATCGCCGGCTGCTACGTGCGCGAGGGACGCGTCTCCCGGAAAGATCGGGTGCGCCTGACCCGCGACGGCAAAACGGTTTACACCGGTAATATCGCCTCATTGAAGCGATTCAAGGACGACGCACGTGAGGTCAAGGAAGGTTTCGAGTGCGGTATCGGCATCGAGAACTTCAACGACATTAAAGTGGGGGACATGATCGAAGCTATCGAGGTGGTGGAGACGGCGAGAACACTGGGGTGATGTCGGCCCTGACGCCGGCCCCGCGGCCGGTGCAGCCTGTTGGACATCCGCACCAATCCATCGTGCCGATGCCACCATTGTGAGATTCGGGATGAGACAGTTCAAGCGATCCGAGAGACTCAGCGTGCAGATGCAGCGCGATATTGCCCGGCTCCTGGAGTCGGAACTGGCCGACCGTGTGCCCGGCATGGTGACATTTACCCATGTCCGGTTGTCGGACGATCTGCGCCACGCTCGCGTGTACTACTCCTATCTGGGTCAAGCCTCTGATCGTGCCATGATTGAAGAGTATCTGATGCGCGAAAGGGGGCGCTTGCGCTCGCTGGTCGGGCGGAGCCTTCGGATCAGGCATATCCCCGAGCTGGATTTCAAGTTCGACCCGTCGGTCGAGACAGGGGTGAGGATCGAACAACTGCTGGAAGAGATCAAGAGAGACCATAGTGACCACACCAATGACTGACAACCTGGCCATATCGCGGATCACCCGCATTCAACAAATACTGGAGCAATGCCGCCGACCGCTGGTGGTATCGCATATCGACCCGGATGGCGACGCTATCGGCACACAACTGGCTTTCGGTTCGTATCTCCAGGCGATCGGGAAGTCCGTGAACATGCTCAGGGAGTCGGACGTTCCGGCAAAGTATCTGTTCTTGCCCGGAGTTGAGCAGATCGCTGTGGCGGGGGGCATTGACCAGACCGTGTCATATGATGTGGCGGTTGTTCTCGAGTGCCCCAGCCTCAACCGTCTGGGAACGGTGGCCCGCTTCATTGGAGAAGCTACCAAGGTCATCAATATCGATCATCACCCCGAGAACGAACTGCAAGCCGATGTTTCCTGGGTGGATGTTAAGGCATCGTCGGTTGGAGAAATGGCTTACGACTATTTTCGCCAGGTGGGATTCGAGATCGAGGCGGACATGGCTACTAACTTGTACGCAGCGATATTAACCGACACTGGGCGTTTTCGCTTCGAGTCGACCACACCGCACACTCTGGCGGTTGCCGGTGATCTGGTGCGGGCCGGCGCCGATCCGCGAATGATTTGCGATCGGGTGTATTATGATGTTGACCCGGCGGTGATGAAACTAACCGGCCGCCTGCTGAGTGCGTTGGAGTACTACGGTGACGGGCGTATCTGTATCATGCCGCTGACCCGGCAGATGCTCGTGGAAACGGGCGCATCCATCGCCAACACTGAGGGCCTTGTTGACTACGCGATGTACACTCGCGGCGTGCAGGCCGGAGCCCTACTGCGCGAACTTGAGAATGGTCATACGAAGGTATCGCTGCGTTCGCGCAACAGCTTTGACATCGCCGCGATTGCCGGGCTGTTTGGAGGCGGGGGACATCCCAACGCGGCCGGGTGCACGGTCAAGCTGCCCCTGGAGCTGGCCAAGAGAGAAATCGTAAGGCTTTTGCTGGAGGCCCATGACGCGTAGACCGGCGACATACCACGGGGTCTTGCCCCTGAACAAACCGTCGGGTTTGACAAGCCACGATGCGGTTGATCAGGTGCGTCGGATTTTGGGGCAGCGCGCAGTTGGACATGCCGGCACGCTCGATCCGGAAGCGACCGGCCTCCTGGTACTCTTAGTGGGGCAGGGGACAAAAGCGGCTCGGTTCCTAACCGACGCCGACAAAGAATATCTGGCCGAGATTCAGCTTGGCCTGGAGTCACCGACCTACGACCGCGAGGGCGTTCCGGAAGGCAGTACTACCGCTTTGGATAGCTTTCCCGGACAATCCCAGGTTGAGGAATCGCTGGGCGCATTCAGAGGCGAGATTACCCAGGCAGTTCCGCCGTATTCTGCAGTGCACGTCGATGGCGAGCGCCTTTACAAACTGTCCCGGAAGGGTGAGGAGACGACCCCACCTCAGCGCACGGTTACTATTCACTCCCTTGTGCTGCTGGAGTACAGCCGGGGCCGGCTTCGTGTTCGCGTGGTGTGCGGAAAAGGTACATATGTCCGAAGTCTCGCTCACGACGTTGGTCGCAAACTTGGCTGCGGCGGCTACCTGTATTCACTCGTGAGGACGCGAAGCGGCCGGTTCCGTCTTGAGGACGCGCATACTCTGGAGGCGTTATCGAATGCCCGTGAGCGCGGCGAGTTGAATCGACTGATCATCCCTGTGGACGCCGCACTTGGCTTTAGCACGGTCACGGTAGACCCAGAGTTCCGCGCCAAGGTGTCATTCGGACGTCGGCCTACCGGACGCGATATCGCAGGGGTTCAGGGCGAATTCCAGTCCGGAGATCATCTACTGCTCAAAGACAAAGACGGCTCGCTTCTGGCCATAGCGACGGCGGTGGTGCCATCGGGCTCACTGCAAGCCCACCCCGGCCGCGAAATCCTCAAGTACGATCGGGTGCTGGCATGACGACTACGTTCGTACGCGGGATCGAAGACTTCGCGAAGCTCCCTGCCGGCTCGGCTGTTGTGACTGTCGGGACCTTCGATGGCATTCATCGCGGCCATCAGGTCATCTTCTCCCGTGTGCGCGAGGTGGCCGCGTCGGAGAAACTACAGCCGGTCCTAGTCACGTTTGATCCGCATCCCCGTACGGTGGTCACACCTGACAACGTTCCAATGCTCCTGACCACGATCGAGGAGAAGCAAAGATTCGTGCCGTGTTTCTTTGAGGGCACCGTGCTGATTATCAAGTTCGACCAATTGGTCCGCAACATGAGCGCCGAGCAATTCGTCCGACAGGTGCTCGTGGATGCGGTCGGCGTGAAGCGGCTGATCGTGGGGTACGATCATGGCCTCGGCAAAGACCGCGGCGGCAACACCGAAACACTCGAACGCATGGGTCGCGAGATGGGCTTTGCCCTCGAAGTGGTCAAGCCGGTGATCTGGAACGACGCGCCGATTTCTTCCACACGTATTCGCCAGGCGCTGCAGTTCGGCAAGTACGATTTCGCGGTCGATCTCCTGGGGCATGACTACGCAATATACGGCGTGGTCGAACGCGGTATCGGACTCGGCAAGAAAATCGGCTATCCCACCGCGAACGTGCGCTTTAGCGCGCAGAAACTCCTCCCTCCGGAAGGCGTCTATGCTTGTTGGGCGCATGTAGGCAAAGAATCGAAAGAAGGAATGATGTTTGTCGGTCAGAACCACTTCAACCCGGTCGCACGGCAGACGGTCGAGGTGAATCTGTTCGATTTTGATCGTGACATCTATGGAGATGAAATAGTCGTATATCCCACGCGCTATATCAGACCAAACCGGCGTTTTGCCTCGCCGGAGCGTCTGGTAGAGCAAATTGAACAAGACAAGAAGCAAGTTTTAGAGATATTGGAGAAACAAGGAGAAAGGACATGTCAATAGGCATCGCCAAAGACAAAGCCGCCCAGATAGTCGCACAGCATCAACTGCACGAGGGTGACACCGGGTCGCCGGAAGTCCAGATCGCGCTGTTCAGTGAGCGCATTGATCACCTTACCGAACACATGAAGAACCACCCCAAGGATTTTCACACCCGCCACGGTCTGCTGAAGCTGGTGGGTAAGCGGCGTCGCATGCTCGATTACCTCAAGGACAGGGACATTGCCAGTTACCGCGAGGTCATCGAGCGGCTTGGTCTCAGACGATAAGACATGGAAACAGGATTAATGGTACACAAAGTAGAATTGGAAATTGGCGGCCGCACGCTTACAATCGAGTGCGGCAAAATGGCCTGTCAGGCGAACGGTGCGGTCACCGTCCGCTACGGCGACTCGATGGTGCTGTCCACCGTCTGCGCCCAGACCGAGCCGAAACTCGGACAGGACTTCTTCCCCTTGACGGTTGAATACCGCGAGAAAACTTACGCGGCGGGCAAAATTCCCGGGGGCTTTTTCAAGCGCGAGGCGCGCCCCTCGGAAAAAGAAACCCTCTCGGCGCGCATGATCGATCGCCCCATCCGCCCGCTCTTCCCGGACGACTTCCGCGGCGAGACGCAGTGCATTACATTTGTGATTTCACACGATCAGAAAAACGATACGGATGTCCTCTCGATCACCGGCACGTCGGCTGCGATGGCCGTATCCGACATCCCGATCAAGAAGACCATCGCTGGCGTGCGGGTAGGCCGCATCGACGGTCAATACGCCATCAACCCGACTATCGACCAGTATGAGCAGAGTGACTTGCTGATTACAATGGCCGGATCGGCAGATAGCATCGCCATGGTCGAGGGTGGGGCATCGGAAGCGAGCGAAGACGACGTTATTGGCGCCCTGCAATTCGGCCACGAGCACATCAAGCAGATCGTCGCCAAAATCGACGAACTGAAGGCAGCGTGCGGCAAACCGCCGTTTACCTATACGCCGGTAGTGACTCCCGAAGATCTGGTTGCTCGGGTTAAGTCTCTGGCGGAGGAGAAGCTGGTCGCATTTAATCATGAAGGTGATAAAGAAACCCGCAATCAGAGCAAGCGCGAACTGAAGAAGAGCATCATGGAAGCCCTCGCCGAGGAGTTTCCCGAGAGCGAAGCGACCATCGACACCATTTTTCAGGATATCGATGCACGAACCATGCGGGATATGATTCTCAAAGAGGGCAGGCGGATCGACAGCCGGGGTATGGATGAAATCCGCCAGGTCACGTGTGAAACCGGCGTGCTGCCGCGGGCGCATGGCTCCGCGCTGTTTACACGCGGCCAGACGCAGGCTCTGGCGACAGTAACCCTGGGCACCAAGATAGATGAGCAGCGGCTCGATGAGCTCGAGGGCGAGTCCACAAAGAGCTACATGCTACATTACAACTTCCCGCCGTTCTGCACGGGTGAAACCAAGGCGATCAGGGGAACCAGCCGGCGCGAAGTCGGCCACGGCGCCCTTTCTGAGCGCGCTCTCCAGCCGGTAATCCCGCAGGAGACGAGTTTTCCGTACACCATTCGTGTGGTCTCGGACATCATGGAATCCAACGGGTCATCGTCGATGGCATCAGTCTGCGGCGGCTCGCTGGCACTGATGGATGCCGGCGTGCCCACCAAGACAGCCGTTGCCGGTATCGCCATGGGCCTCATCAAGGAAGACAGTCAAGTCATTATCCTGACCGACATCATCGGCGACGAGGATCATTTCGGCGATATGGACTTCAAAGTGGCCGGAACCAACGAGGGCATCACCGCGATTCAGATGGATATCAAGATTGACGGTCTCGATATCGACACGATGCGTCAGGCTCTTTCGCACGCCCGTGACGCCCGCCTGCGCATTCTTGAGATCATGAACGCCACCCTGCCGAAACATCGCGAAACGCTCTCCGAGTTTGCGCCTCGGATCATCACGCTCCAGATTAACCCGTCAAAGATCGGCGACGTGATCGGCCCCGGCGGCAAGACCATTCGCGCGATCGTCGAGGAGACTGGCGCGAAGATCGATATCGAGGATGATGGCACTGTGCTGATCTCGTCGGTTGACGGTGAGGCTGGGCGCGCCGCACTAGCCCGGATTGAGGCTTTGGTGGAAGAGCCGGAGATGGACAAGGTCTACAACGGCATAGTCCGCCGTGTGACTGATTTTGGTGCTTTTGTCGAAATCATCCCCGGCACCGACGGGCTCGTGCATATATCTGAGCTGGACGTTGACCACGTACGCCGGGTTGAGGACATTTGCAAAGTGGGGGACCGTATGGAAGTCAAGGTCATCAACATTGAGCCCGACGGCCGGGTGCGGCTGTCTCGCCGGGTTCTGCTCGAAGGCGGGCAGGACAGGCCGCCAATGCCTCCGCCGCCGCGCCGCGGTGGATCGGGCGGCGGCCGCCCGCGTCAGAAGGCGCGCCGGTGATTTAGTCGCAGAGGTACATAGTGGTTAGAAAGAAGAAGGCGCGACGCGACCAGAGTGTCTTTCGCAAGACCACGCTGAAAGACGGACTCCGGGTGCTCACCGAGCAACTGCCCGGGGTCCGCTCTGTTTCTCTGGGCGCGTGGGTCGATGTCGGCTCCCGCTGCGAGCAGCAGGACGAACATGGCCTCTGCCACTTCCTCGAGCACCTCGTGTTCAAGGGCACACGACAGCGCAACGCGCGCCAGATTGCCGAGTCACTCGAATCGCTCGGCGGGTCGCTTAATGCGTTCACCACGCGTGAACACACTTGCTACACGGCGCGCATTCTCGACGAGTATTTGCCACAGGCGGTCGAGATCCTGGCCGACCTGACCTGCAATCCCACACTCACCCGAACCAACATGGATCGGGAACGTCAGGTGATTTGCGAGGAGATCAAGGAGTCGCTCGACGATCCTTCGGATCACATCCACGATCTGTTCGCTGAAACCCACTGGTCGGGGCATCCTCTGGGCAGACCGGTTCTCGGCAGCATGAAGATAATCCGCTCGGTCCCGCGCGCTCATCTGACGCGGTTTCATGCAAATAACTACCGCTCCGGATCGGTTGTAGTGGCGGCATCGGGAGCGATCTCACACGACCGACTGGTTAAGCTCGTGCGCGCGAAGTTCCATCTTGAGGAGGGCGGCTCGAAACGGCCTGATCCAGCGGGGCGAAAGTCGGGAGTCCACCTTCGATTTGAATCCGATGACAGCGCCCAAACCCACTTCTGTATTGGTTTCCCCGGCCTGCCCTATGGCCACAGAGACCGAATGGCGGTAGTGCTGCTTTCAACCTACCTGGGCGGGGGCATGTCGTCAGTGCTCTTCCAGAAAATCCGTGAGGAACGTGGCCTGGTCTATGTTGTGCACTCGTACCATGACTCATTTGTGGATACCGGAGTGTTCTCGGTTTACCTTGGCACCGCCCAGAAACACCTCAAGCAGGCCTTTGATCTGATTCTCGCGGAGTGCCGAAAAACCGTTTCGCGGCGGCTCAACAGTGCGGTTCTCGCCTCTGTTAAGGCGCAGATGAAGGGCCATCTCATGCTGGCGATGGAATCGACATCTACGCGGATGAATCGGATCGGCCGCCAGGAGCTACTCCTCGAGAGGTACCAGCCGCTCAGCGGTACTATTCGAGAGATTGACAAAATCACGAGCGCCGACATCCAGCGGGTAGCCGAGACGATCTTCGACGAAAGCCAAATGACAGTCGCGGCTCTCGGTCCCTCGGACCCCAAACAGTTCGCCGGTCTCGGATAGCTCGTCCTGACGCCATGTCCGGCTCGCCCGAATCACGGCTTGTTATTCTCGTATTTCACAAGCTATCCAACAAATGTACCTTTGGCGTTTCGAACTACCCACCGAAACGGCTGGTCCGGCTACTGGACAGCCTGCGAGGCGACGGTTGGAACCTCGGCGAGGCAGGCATCGGGGACACGCCAGTAGGGCAGGGGAGAGGCAAACTGACGCTGAGTTTCGACGACGGATACGAACATCTGACCATAGTGCTTCCGGCCATAATGGAGCGTTTCAGGTTCGAACCTGTGGTATTCGTGCCCAGCGATTGGATCGGCAAATCAAATAGTTGGGATTACAGTCATCGCATAAGGGCCTGCCCACACTTATGCCAAGAGTCTATTACTCGCCTGGCCGGGCTTGGAGTAGAGTTCGGCTCACACGGCGCATCGCACCGTGACCTCATGTCGTGCAGCCGCGCCGAACTGGAGCGCGAGCTGGGCGACTCCCGCAAGCGTCTTCAGGATCTTAGCGGCCAGAGCGTCGATAAAATAAGTTACCCCTTCGGTCGATACGACCGTCGCGTGCTAGATACCGCCGCACAGGTCGGTTACGTGCGCGGCTTCACGATGCGCCTGCCGGAGAGTTCGGACAATCCTCTTGCGGTCGGCAGGGTGCCGGTCTGGGGCTTTGACACGCCTGTAACCGTTCGCTGGAAACTTGCCCCCGGCTTCTTTCACGATGTCGAGCGCATTAAATCGCAAGTGGTCAATACGCTTTCCAGCGGGACGATCTGGCTCAACCGCTTTCGCCGCTGAGCCCTGTCCTCAATCCGCACCCTGTAAAACTGTTGCCAAAGAGCCGATAAGATTATAACATCCGCCAATTATCTGCGGCATTGGATGCATCGCGATGACACACAAGACTAAGACCATACCGGCTTACGACTTTGCAGCTATTGAGAACAAGTGGCAGCGACTCTGGGAAGGACAGCAGCTGTTCCGCGCACCCGATATGCCGGATCCCGCCGGCAAGTTCTATATGCTGGTAATGTTCGCCTATCCGTCGGGCGACATCCACATGGGCCACTTCCGCAACTACATCATCGGGGATGCTGTCGCCCGCCAGCAGATGATGAAGGGCAAGAGCGTGCTGCATCCGTTCGGTTGGGACGCTTTTGGTCTGCCGGCAGAGCGCGCAGCCATCAAGCGGGGCATCCATCCTTCGGTGTGGACCCGCGAGAATATCAAGGTCAGCCGCACCACGCTCCAGAAAGTCGGCGTCTCGTTTGACTGGTCGCGCGAGGTCTCGTCGTGCGAACCCGACTACTACAAGTTTACTCAATGGATGTTCATCCAGCTCTTTAAGAAAGGACTGGCGTACCGCAGCCGCGGGTTTGTCAACTGGTGTCCCGAAGACAAAACGGTTCTGGCCAATGAACAGGTAGTCAACGGCCGCTGCGAACGATGCGACACCCCGGTCGAAAAGAAAGAGCAGATACAGTGGTACTTCAAAATCACTGCCTACGCCGATCGCCTGATTGACGATCTGGACACGCTCCCAGGATGGCCCGACAACGTCAAGACCATGCAACGCGAGTGGATCGGCCGATCGCACGGACTCGAAGTGGACTTCACAATCGAAGACACCGGCGAAAAGTTGCCCATTTTCACCACTCGGCCGGATACTATCTTCGGGGTTACGTTCATGGCGATCTCGCCCGAGGCGGAAATACTGTCTCGGCTCGATCTCTCGCCTGAATTCTCCGCGCAGGTCACCGCCTACCAGAAAAAGTCTGCCGCGCGCACCGACATAGAGCGCGCCTCGATTACCGAAGACAAAGACGGCGTATTCACCGGCAAGTACGCGATCAACCCCTTTAACGGCGAACGGGTGCAGTTATGGGTGGCAGACTATGTCCTTGCCGGCTATGGTACCGGTGCGGTGATGGCCGTGCCGGCGCACGACACACGAGACTTTGCCTTCGCCCGCAGGTACGGGATTCCGATTCGCGTGGTAATTCACCCCGATGATAGCACGACTCTATCGGCTGATCGCATGGAGCAGGCCTTCGTGGAATACGGGCCGATGGTCCATTCCGGGCAGTTCGACGGACTAGCTGGGGAAGAGGCTGTTGACGCACTCAGTGAATACGCCGAACAGCGAGGTATCGGCCGCCGTAGAGTGAACTACAAGCTCAAGGACTGGTCGATCTCACGCCAAAGGTATTGGGGCTGCCCGATTCCGATCATCCACTGCGGGAAGTGCGGCCAGGTGGCGGTCCTGGAATCCGATCTGCCGGTGATGCTGCCGAATGTCGAAAACTATCTGCCCAAAGGCCGCTCGCCGCTCGCCGACGTGCCGTCGTTTATGAACGTCAAATGTCCTAACTGCGGGGGAGAGGCCCAACGTGACCCCGACACGATGGACACTTTTGTCTGTTCGTCGTGGTATTTCCTCCGCTATATCGACCCGGCAAACGCAAGCAAACCCTTCGAGCCGGCTAAAGCCGACGCCTGGATGCCAATCGATCTATATGTCGGCGGCATCACGCACGCCACCGGACATCTGATCTACTTTCGGTTCTTCACCAAGTTCCTGTACGACATCGGCTGGCTTAAGTGCAGCGAACCGGCCACGCGCATGTTCAATCACGGGATGGTCTCGGATGCGACCGGTCAGGTGATGTCCAAGTCGCGCGGCAACGTGGTCTCACCGGTCGAATTGATGGCCACTTACGGGGTCGATGTTTCTCGCCTGGCGATGTATTTCGTGGCGCCGTCCGAAAAACCGGTGGCCTGGAGCACGACCGAGTTCCTGACCGGTCCGGCGAAATTCGTGTCGTCCAAACTGTATCCGCTGGTCGAACACCTTCGCGACAGCCGTCCCGACCTAAAGCGTTACTTTAAGCCGGGCGAGCTCACCGCTCCCGAACGTGAAATCTACATCAAGCTCAACCAGACCATAAAGCGTGTCGACGAAAGTTTCGAAAAGCTCCAGTTCAACACCGCAATCGCCGCGCTCATGGAGCTGGTGCGGGATTTCAGGCCGGATGTGATTTCCAACCAGCAACTGAACGACCAAATCATTTTGAAAACAACCCAATTGGTTGCCCCGATGGCCCCGCATCTCGCCGAGGAAATGTGGCAACTGGCCGGGTTCCGGGAGTCAGTTTTCAAATCCGATTGGCCTGAATTCGATCCGTCTGCCGTCGTGGGCGATACGATCGAAATCGCTGTCCAGGTCAACGGCAAACTCAGGGCATCGGTAGCCGTTCCGGTTGGCTGCGACCAGGAGACTGCCGAGGCGGCGGCACTCGCCGACGCCAGAGTACAGGCGCACACCGCCGGGAAAGCCATAATTAAAGAGGTGTTCGTGCCAGGAAGACTCCTCAATATTGTAGTCAAGGGGTAGCGGAGCGGTTTGGGATGATTCAGAGGCGGTTTAGTATTTCGGAGAGTTAACATAATATATATTACAGGACGTTCTACTTGCTCTGTCCTCACGCTCCTCTAACCTCCTGGTTTCGCACTTCCCTGCCCGTATCGCTTTCCAAGCAGTGCCCAAAGACCGCCGCTTGAAGCTCGCTATTATCCGCCAGGTCGCCCTGTCGAGCCGAGGACACCCTCGGTAGTGTATCTTTCCAATCAAGCTCACCGCCGGAAAGCCGACCTATGCTAATAGTGTCGATAACCGGGGATTCCCCCGAAAAGTCGTCAACTAATCAGCATTAGTCATGAAGATACTGGTTTCCGCTATCTTAGTTATTGCCCTGGGCTTGGCCGCCATCTATTTGCTTGGTGACACTCCTGCCGCCCTGGTCATCCCGGTCACCACAAATTCCACCGTCGCGCGTTCACATTTTATAATGGGTCGGGATCTCTTCGAGCGGCTACGCATGCCGGAGGCGTATGAGCACTTTGAGCGGGCGGTGGGCGAAGATTCCGGTTTCGCTCTTGCTTATCTTTATCTGTCTCGCACGCACCCGTCGTTGGAGGGGCGCGCCGCCGCCCGAATTCGTGCCGCTGGATTGGCGGACAGGGTCTCTGAGGGCGAGTGTTTGCTGATACGGGCGGCTGAAGCGCTCTATGCGCGCCGGCCGGTCGAGGAACAGAATCTGCTGAAGCGTCTGGTCGAGCTTTATCCAACCGATCCTCGGGCACATAACGAATTCGGGAATTCGCTGTTCTACAAGAAGGATTGGCCGGGCGCAGTCGACGAGTACCTCGGCGCAATCTCGTATGATCCTGGGTTCTCGCAGGCCTACAACGGCCTGGGGTACTGTTACCGCTTTCTTGGGAATTTGCCGGCGGCCGAGAGATGTTTCCTCAAGTACATGGAGCTTATTCCCGACGATCCCAACCCCTATGATTCCTATGCCGATCTGCTAACCCAGATGAACAGGGTTGACGAAGCCATCACGTTCTACCGCCGGGCGCTCGAAATCAGGCCTGACTTCGACTTGTCCCATCTTGGCATCGCGCGCGGCCTCAATCTGTTAGGTCGATACGCTGAAGCGAGAGATCAACTCAGGCAGTTCTATGAACTGGCCGACGACGACGGTCAGCGCAGAACGGCGTTGCTTGGCCTGGCGACTTCTTATGCGGACCAGGGCGATCTGGCGAGCGCGGCGTCCGAGTTGACAAAGTCGTGCGAATTGTCCAGGGCGGCAGGTGACTTCGCCGCTTTGGTCTCCGATCTGGACAACCTGGGTTTGGTACTGCTTGAATCCGGACTACCCAACGAGGCTTCAAAAGCGTTCACCCGGGCCCTACAGGCTGCCGAGAAGTGTATCTCGCATCCGACCCTGCTGGAAAGTCGTCAGATAGACCACCTTCGGAGACAAGCTCTTGTCTGGTTGGGCCGATCCAAAACTGACGCGGCCCTCGCCTGCGCCAAGGATTACCTAAGCCGGGTGGCAACGCTCGATGATCCAGTGAGGCTCCAATTGGCTCATCAGACACTGGGCCTGATCGCCCTTGCGGAGGGCCGTCCGGGCGACGCAGCCGATGAACTCATGCAGTCCGACCTAAGTCAGGCGTATAACCAATTCCACTTGGCGCGCGCACTTGAAGCCATTGGCGATATCACCCAGGCGATCAAGTATTATCGCCAGGCCTCCGAGTACGATCAATTCACCCAATTAACACAGGCTTTCGTCCGCGCGAAAGCCCGTGATAAAGTCGGTTCTATGGCGCTGGCCGGCAGGCCCGGACCAGGCGCCTCCGAGAGGTCGTCGGAAATAGCTGCCAGTTCCGATTCACGGTAACAAACCGCTTGATTCGGCTCCGTAAATCCGTTTCTTGAAATCTGCCGTGAGCAGCCGTGATTTGAACTGGGGCAGTAAAAGTTACCCTACATTCGTAGTGGCCGCCGCCGTGGCGGGTCTATTAGGGTTGTGCCAGTGCGGCGGTGGTGGCGATGGCCGAATTCCGATATCGACCTCTTCATCTGCAGCACGGGAGGCGTTCCTGGCCGGTGCTGAGCTCTGTGACAACCTACGTTTCCATGAAGCCCAGCAGTATTTCGATAAGGCGATCGACGCTGATCCTCAGTTCGCCCTGGCCTACCTCTACTCGGCCATTTCGGAGCAGAGCGCCAAAGGTTATTTCGAGCACATTCAATTGGCCGGAAAGTACGCAGCGCGGGCATCAGAGGGGGAACAGTTGTTGATTGAGGCGATGTTAGCCGGAGCTAACGGCGACCCTGCCACTCAGATTGAGCTGCTCAGGGAACTCGCCCGACAGTACCCTCGCGATCCTCGCGCGCTGATGTTTCTGGCCGCCGAGTATTTCGGTCAACGGGAGTACGACTCGGCCGTCAGCGTCTGTGAGGATATCGTGCGGATTGCCCCGGGCTACGCCCCGCCGTACAACGTTCTCGGCTACTCCTACAATTTTCTCGAGGATTATGAGGCTGCCGGGCGTGCTTTCCAGGAGTATATCAGGCTCATCCCGGACGATCCCAAGCCCTACGACTCCTATGCGGAGCTGCTGACCCGCCAGGGGCAGTTTGAGGCGGCAATAGAGCAGTACCGAAAATCCCTCGCGCATGACCCGTCGTTTGGCGCGTCGCGAATCGGGATCTCCGCCAACCTCGTGTTCATGGGCAGACATGACGAGGCGAGAATGGAGCTCGAGAAGCTGTTCGAATCCGGCGCGGGCATCGGGCACCGCCGAGCTGCAATTGTGGGCTTTGCCGTCACCTACGTGGACCAGGGTGACTTGGAGACAGGGCTGGCCAGGCTCGAAGAGCTTTATCGCCTTGACTCGACTATGTCCGATCCAGCCGCCATGTCCGACGATTTGAACACGATGATTTTCCTGCTTGCCCGTCTGGGGCGGTTCGACGAGGCCCAGCAGCGGCTGGCACAATCGGTTGAGATCATTGACAAGTCGGAACTCTTCCCCCGCATCAAGCGAAATGCCCGCCAAAACGCCTACCTGTATCAGTCCCTTATTTACCGCGAACGAGGACGGTTGAGCGAGGCCCGGCAGCAGACGGAAGCTTACCTGACCGAAGTTGAACCATTGGTCAATCCCGCGAGAACGAGAAGCGCTTATCTCTCCCTTGGATTAGTCTCACTGGCGGAGGGCGATTATGCCCAGGCCATATCGCATCTCGAACAGTCTGACTTGCTACAGGCGTGGACGCTCTATCATCTGGCGAAGGCCTACGAAGGTCTTGGAGACATTACCCGCGCGGCGGAGCTATTCGACCGGGCGGCGCGGACCTATCAGCTTAACAGCATTACCTACGCGCTCATCAGACAGGACGCCGGACGCCGTGCCGACGAGCTGCGCGCCAAAATGGTGCCGTAGCGGCGTACCCGTCAGATCCGACTGAATCCCCAATCGACAAGCTTGCGCGCCTCGCGGAACCGCTGGCGATCTCCAGGCACGCCCAGAACCACACAGGTGAGCTTCTCCCCTCCCCTGTTTTGCACCAAAGTGGTCAGGCAGTATGCGGATGCGTCGATATAGCCGGTCTTGCCGGTCAACACTTTGTAGGTGGAGTTGACTATCATGTTCGTATTGGCCATGCGAATCTGTTTGTTCTTCCTGTTGACGACCCGGCAGAGGTGCGATTTCTCGGACGTTATCTTGCGTATTAGTTCGTACTCGTACGCGTAATGGAGGATCTTGGCGACCTCATGGGCTGTGGAGACGTTTCGCGAGTCGAGCCCGGTCGGCTCAAAGAATTCGGTATTCCTCAGTCCCAGCTTCTTCATTTTGAGATTCATTTCTTTCACGAACGACTCAACTGAGCCGCAGGCGGCGCGTGCCAGGGCGCGCGCCGCCCGGTTGTCGGAGTTTAGCAGGGCGGCGTACATCAGATCATTGGCGGTCAGTTGATACCCGGCCCGCAGTCGCGAGCGCGATGAGTTGCGGACGTCGTCCTGAGTGACCGTAACTACCGTACTCAAATCCAAACGCCTGTCCATCACCACCATTGCCGTGACCAGTTTAGTGATCGATGCAATCGGTCGCTGCACATCGGCATTGCGCGCGTAAAGTACCTCGCCGTTTTCGTAGTTGACCAGCAACGCGGCTTTGGCGCCCAGCTTGAGCTTGGAGCCGTCGCGGAGGTGATCGAAATCAAAGCTGATGGTCCTCTCCCCCGCGGCCATCAGCGGCCCGCCCGGCCGTTCGAGAAAGTAGATGCTGTTGGCCGAGAAGAAAACGAAAGCTGCGAGCAGCACCAATGTCCGGCCTAGTCTTTTCCGATCAACCATCTGTTCCGAACTCCGATACACCTATCCGTGCCTGACCCACCTGACAATTTCCGGCAGGGTCGGGCGCTTGCCGTACATTAATATGCCCACGCGGAACACTCGCGACGTAATCCAGACCGCTATGAACAGCGCCAGCACCATGCCGATCATGCTCAACACCGCCTCGCCCATAATGGGTGAAAGCAGCGGGTTGCCGTCGACGGTCGGCGCTACCACCGATACCCGCATCATCATTACGAGCGGCGTATAGGTCGGGAAGAACGAGACAACACGAAGCCACCCGGCATCGGGCGATTCGAGCACGGCAAAGCCGATCATCATCGCCGGCACGAACAAGATCATGATGACCGGCATGATTAGAGGCTGCGCCTCTTTTGTGCTGTTAACCAGCGAGCCGATAAAAGCAAATATGGTCGAGAACAGCAGGTAACCGAGCACCAGGAAGCAGGCGAAACAGACCACGGTCGCGGGATTGAATACGCTCCGCGTAATGGAGCTGTCGAGTTGAGTGCCGGATGACGCCGAATAGGCCATCAGCAGGACCGCGCCCAGTATCCAGATGCCCACCTGGGTCAGCGCCGCCAGCCCGGTGCCGACTATCTTCCCGGCCATGATTTGGAACGGTGTTGCCGATGACACCAGCACTTCCATAATCCGCCCAGATTTCTCGTCGATCACCGACTGCATCATGGCCTGGCCGTCGATCAGGATCAGCATATAGATCAGCATCATCAAGACCGTGCCGGTGATAAACTTGGCCTCGGTGCTGACCACCTCGCCTTTCGTATCGCGCCTCGGTAGATCGACAGTGCGCGTTAGCGCCATCACAGAATCTACCGGAATGTTGAGGCGGCTGATCTCGACCCGCTGCTTGGCCAGCACCTTGCTCACCTGAGATTCCAGACGATTGAGGGTGCGGATGTTGTCCGAATTGGTTACGAGCAACAGGGCAGAATCAGCCAGATATGCGTCGCGGTTCAGCACCATGAGATACTGAAGCTTGCGCTCACGGATGCGCTGTACCAATCGCTCGTAGTTCTGATTGTACAGCTCTGCATCTTCGGCGCTGATCTCCACCACGCTGTCACGCCGATAGGCTTGGGTTACAGAATCGGCCAGCAGGTACGATTCCATGGCGTCGGCCAACTGCTGTCCCAGGCCGTGGCCGTCACGGTCGATCACCGCAAACGATTCTACCCGGTCCGATCCCTGCTGCATGAAAAACGCCGGCAGGAACATGAACGCCACCATGATACCCGGTGTCAGGAGCGTCATTATCAGGAAGGACTTCTTCTTGACCAGTTGTGCGTATTCCCGGCGCAAGATGACCAGAAACTTAGACATGCTGTCCCCCCGGTTGACTGGCCAGCTCAGACGAGTCGACCTTGACCTGGTCTATGAAGATGTCGTACAGCGACGGCGCCACCACCTCGAACCTGCTCACTTTGATCCGGCCCACCACAGCCTGAAGGATATCGTGAGCCTGCGTTTTAGCCGACAGGCGAACCTCTACATAGTTGTTGAACTCGATCACGTCATCGACACCGGGCAGACCGCGAATGAAGCTGCCGTCACCCTCGAATGACATCTGCAGAGTGTTCCGTCCAAACCTCGCCTTCACATCACCGATACGCCCATCGAGAACCTTGTGTCCGCGTGAGATCATGCAGATATAGTCGCACAGCTTCTCGGCCTGCTCCATCACGTGGGTGGAGAACAGTATCGTCTTGCCCTGGCGCTTCAATTCCAGAAGAGCGTCCTTCACCAATTCGATATTCAGCGGATCAAGTCCGGAGAAGATCTCGTCAAAGATGACCATCTCCGGCTCATGCAGAATCGTGGTAATGAACTGGAGCTTTTGGGCCATTCCCTTCGAAAGCTCCTCGACCTTTTTGAGTTCGTACTCCCTGAGTCCCATCCGCTCGAGCCACGGTCCAACCGACCGGTTTATCTTGCCTCGCGGATAGCCTTTGAGTTCGGCCAGGTAGGTCATCACCTCGCGAAGGGTCATCTTCTTATAAAGGCCACGCTCTTCCGGCAAATAGCCAACCCGATCTCGAAACGAACCGTCCGGCACTTTCCCATCAATGAGTATCCGCCCGGAATCGGGCGCGATTACGTCCATAACCATACGGATCGTGGTCGTCTTGCCGGCGCCATTGGGACCAATCATGCCGTAGATGCAGCCCCTTGGCACTTCCATGGAAAGATTCTCCACAGCGGTCTTGCCGTCGTACCGTTTGGTGATGCCTTCCAGCCTTAAATACATTACATTTCCTCAAAAACAGGCGGTAGGGTTAAGAGTTTTCAGAGAGAGAGTCAACCAAAATCGGGTAGGTTAATCGATTCGTAACGGGTCAGTTTGCTTTCGCTAGGGTGATGTTCTTAGCCGCGACCCGCCCGACAGCGCCGGCGACCGCACGTCCTCCGGACGGCCCGCCGCGGCGAGGCCGGCAGCACACAAGTGCACATTAAGAATCCCACCGTCACCAAAGTCCGCGGGTCACAAGGTCACCCTGAGCCTGTCGAAGGGTGACTCATTCAACGTGTCTCAGCATCGCTGCGAACTGTGCCGCATTGTTGACCGCCTGCCCCATGTGGCAGTTGTTGAAGAACACGTACGTGGATCGAACCTTGGCGGCGATCTTATTCACTTTGTCGCGCCAGTATTGCAGCTCCTCCTCAGAGTAAGAATAGTCATAACGCAGCGCGCCTCCGTCCCACCACTGCTCGGCGTTGCGCCCGTGCAGGCGGATATAGGCGAAGTCCGTAGTGGCAAAGCAGTCCGGCTTCAGAAGGCCGGGCAGCTCCGGCTCGTCGACACAGACATACCCTATCCCTTCAGCTTTCAGGCGATCATATGTCGCCCGGTTCACCCAGCTGATGTGGCGAAACTCGGTAAAGAGCGGGTGCGGCGCGACCGCGTCGCGGCAGATACTGAGATGATCCAGGTTCTGCGGAGTGAACTTAAATGAGTACGGGAACTGCGCAAGCAGTCCTGACAGCCGTCCCGACTCCGCCAGCGGCTTGAGGGCATCGGCGAAAGCCTGACGGTCTTTGCCCAGTTCATTGCGGCGGTGCGTGAACGACTGCGGCGTTTTAACCATGAAATCGAAGTCCTCGGATGTCTTGCGCACCATATTCTCGAACACTCGCGGATGCGGGATGCGGTAGTAGGTGCTGTTAATCTCGACCGTGCTGAATCGGCCGGCGTAGAAATCCAGCATCTTGCCTTTGTCGATGTCCGGCGGGTAGAAACAGCCGCGCCAGTCCTCGAAACTGTAACCCGATGTTCCGACTCTGATATTCACTGAAGCCGTCTGCGGAATGTTCCGCTTCACCTTACTACTCGGCAAACGCCCACGTATTCAACCGGTCACACCCTACTTTTACGCAGGAAATCCGCTCGATGCCATCACTTCCTGACAGTCTGAAAACGGACAAACCGGCACTTCGGGCAGATCCACTTGCGACACTTATGAAAACTGCGCTTCTGCTCCTTCATGGCAATATGACACCGCGGGCAGTGAAGGGCCATAGTCTAACGGGTGAGGCGCAGGAAGTCGCAAAGGAGGAATTCGACACGACCGATCAACGTCGACATCCGTGACATGACCGTGTACCCGAAAGTGGTGCCGAAAAATATCATCAGAAACCAGGTGCCCAGTTTCGCCGTGTGACCAAACCACCCGCGATGCTCCCGGCTAAAGTAGAAGTAGGCGAGCGTGCACAGCACCCCAACCAGGACAACCAGAACCGACAGGTCAGGAACACCCGATTCGCTCCACAGCGGCCGAACCGTATCCGAGATCTGGGCCATGGTGCGAGCGCCCAGCATCGCGGGAATTGCCACCCCGGCGCCGGAGCCGATAAGCACCGCGATAGGAATTCTGGACCAGACCGCCGTCTTGGAGTGGAACCGCCCGAACATCATCAGGCCGAGCACCAGCGGAACCACCAGGCTCAGACGTCCCTGCCCGAACAGCGGCGCAACCAGCAGGGCCAGGAGGGAGTTGTTCCAGGTAATGACTAAGAAGTACCCAATCGAAAGGCCGACCAGAAGCGACTCGGCCGTTTTGTAAACCGGGTTGTCGCGGTAAAGAAACGAGAGTACCGCCAGGGTCAGGAGACCGGCAAGAATGGTAGCCCAGTCCATCAGCGTCCTCTCCCCTTCCGTCGACCAACAAAATAGACAACATTGCCGATGACTATAAGCGCTACCACATATATATGCATGCTGGTCTGGGCGAGCATCGCCCGCGCCCCGGCTCCCGGGCGCCCGATCAGTTGTTCGTATTCGGCTGCACCCCGCAGCCCACCTACCATCGCGGTTAACTGCCCTGATGCCAGGTATGGATCGAACGTGGTCACCATCGCCGCAGCAACAAACGCTGAGACCGGTACCCCGTAGCGCCCCTTGCCATACTCGACCCAGTGCATGACCATGGAGCCGTCGGCAATCGAAATCACTCCGGCCAGGTCGCCGTAGTTTCGGACACCGGCCAGCATCGACAGGTCAGCCCAGGCTCGCCCGGTGTAATCGTCAGGAAAAGTCTGCGGGAGTGATTCGCCCATCGATAGTATCGCGGCGATATACTGCGGTTTGAAGCCGAGATACACGTAGTCTGAACCGTACTCGCAATTGTACTCTTTCGCCATCTGGTTCATGAGGCCGTAGCCGATTCCGGTTCCCTCAGCCATAAGAGCGATACCTATAAGTCTATGGCGCCTGGCGAATGCATGGCGAAGCAGCGCCAGGGCGAGCGGCCTGATCTCCGGCATGGCCGAGGCTTCATGATCAAATGAGATCAGGAGCAGCGATCCCTCAGGGAGGCTGTCAAGGTACTCGAACATCCGACGGCTTTCATCGGAGACCTCGAGTTCCGGACGGTAGTCGATCAGCATGGCGATCACGACGACAACCGCCAGGCCGATGAAGCAGTAGTGTCGGGCGGCGATTTTCACCGGCTCTCCCCTCCGAGCCAGGTGCGCTCGATCCCAAGAATTACGCGCAATGACGTGGTGAGCGAACCCAGACCGATGCCGATCAGTATCGCGCGGCGGGCAGACATCGACGGATTATTGCGGACCCACTCTGCCACGGGAGTAATGTATGTCGATACAAATCCTCCGAGATCGGAGCGGCTGAGCAATATCAGCACCGCCGAGACTAGCAACACTGCTGCGGGAACAGAGTGCGCCCGGAAACCGCGATACGATGCCGATGCCACAAAGAACGCCAGCAACGCAAAGACAGTAGATTGCAGCGGCACCTGCACGTTGCCGAACAGCCACATGAATGGTGAGCCGCCGCCGATTCCCCAGAGCGCAGCAGTGACAGGCATAGCCGCCAGACCGAGAAGCGAAATCACTCGATAAGGCCGGTCCTGGCCGCGCTCGATCGACTGGAGATTCACCCGAACAAAACTCACTACACCGACCAGCAGCGTGAAAGCGAATATGATCTGGTAGTATTCCACCAATATGAGCAGATTGAGAGTTTTGGCCGTCGCATGGCTTGAGAAATAGAGTACGAGTAAGACAAGGCCAAAGAGGCCGCAGATTATCTGGGGCAGGCGGCGTCTCATTCGAATCTCCACCAAGTCGAAAGAGGATCAACCGTAACCCAGACAACTGCGACAATCAGGAGCGCTGCAATCGCGATCTTGAGCATGTCCTGCGCCCTGACTGATGCTTTGATTGTCTGGTCGTCCGAAAGATATCCGGACGCCGCAAACAACTCCTCCCCTATCAGAGTATAGTCACAGGCAACGATAAAAAACGCCAGTTGAATGGTCGAGTCGGTGCCGGCGATTTGAATCGCCCCAACCGAATTCCCGGTTTCGGCCAGAATCAAAGACTCGGCCTCGAAAGTGCCGAGCAGGAAAACCGATGCCGGTTCAAGGCGGCTGATCAGGCCATCGACTGCGGCGGCGTAGCCGAATTGCGACGACGATACGTAGGTGATATTGTCCGGGCGAACGCGATCGGAGTATCCGGCACGGGCGTAGCTCTCTTTGATTACTTCCTGGGCCACCGACATGATTACCGGATCATGGGTGGGATATATCAGCGGACAGTCGTAGCGGGCGGTGGTCTCCGCCACGTGACCGAGGATATTCATCGAGGCAATCGTGGTTGGTCGCTGGATATCGCCCCCCCAGCCGGGCGTGAACAGCAGGGGGCGGGCCATTTCGGTGGCGCGGCCAATCGCCTCCTCGATCGCCTTGAGCCCCTGGATTTCCCTGATGTGATACTCCAGCCGGCTCTTGCGGTGGTAAGTGGTATAAAGAACGACTATAACACATATACAGGTGCCCACCAATACCGGCACTTTGGCGAGGTCGATCCAAAGCCCTTCGGAGAATGCCCACAGCATGAGTGCACTAGCAATTGTCACGCCGCCACTGATTCACGGAAGAACCGACGCGATCAACAAAAAGATATTTTTATTGACCCTGCGGGCGAATCCTCGTTTTCTTTATCTCCTGCTCGGAGAATGAACCATGCGCCTGATTTTGTCACTTTGCCTTGTCCTTGTTCTGTGGCGGACGCCGTGTCCCGCCGCTCAAGCTACTATTGGGTGGTGGCAGTTCTGGACCGATCCGGAAATCAAGCCGACCATAAACGCAATCGTCGCCGAGTTTCAGCGACAGAACCCGGACATCGAAGTAATCGTGACTGATCTCACCTGGGCCAACGGCCATGAAAAGATCGCCATTGCGTTTGCGTCGGGCTCGGCCCCGGACGTGGTTGAACTTGGTTCCGACTGGATCGCGCAGTTCGCGGCCTCCGGGCACCTGGCCGACCTGACCGATTCGGTAACTCCGAGACTGGAGGAGTATCATGGCTGGTCGATGGCCACATACCAGGGACGCATTTATGCCCAACCGTGGATACTGGGAACACGAGTGCTCTTCCTGAACCGACAATTGTTGTCCAAAGCCGGCTACAACAAGGACTTTCTACCGGTCTCCTGGGCACAACTGGAAGAAGCAGCCAGAAAAGTCAAGTCGCTCCCCATTGGAGTGTACGGCTGGGGCTCGAATACGGCTGAAAAACACCGCCTCTACAAAAAGTTCATGCCGTTTTTTTGGTCATCGGGCGCTCACGTGCTTTCTGACGATGGCCGCTACTGCGTGGTCTCGGCGCAGTCTGCGGTCGACGCTCTCAAGTTCTACAAGCGCCTGCATGATTGCTGCGGCTATGTTGCCGATCAGCGGGGTATCGAGGAAGCCTTCCTCGAGGGCAAGGTCGGGATGATCATATCCGGAGACTGGCTGCTGAAGAGAATTGAATTGGAAAAGCGCGAAATTGACTTTGCCACCTCCATGATCCCCGGCCCCGATCCGGCCGTAAACCTCAGTCGACCGTCGGCGCCGATGCTCAGGAGCACACCGTATCCGGGAAGGTCGTTCGGGGGCGGTGAGTTTCTTGCGATCAACGCTGCCTCCGCGAACAAAGACGCCGCCTTGAAACTGATACAATTCGTCGCCTCGCCGGAGAACCAGGTGAGCTTCTGTAAGGCCAATCGCTCGGCGAATCCGTCGAGCTTGCAGGCGCAACTGGACCGGTACTTCCAGGACAACCTGTACCTGCAGACTTTTATCAAACAGCTAAATCTCTCTGAGCATCCGCCGGTCGACCCGGATTGGGTGTACATGGAAGCTGAGATCGAGAAAGCGGTCGAGGAAGTGCTGTTTCACGACTCGCTTCCCGGACAGACCCTCTACCGACTCCAAAAGTCCATCACCGAACTGCGCCGAAAATAATGCGCGCCCGTTACGCCGGCCTCGTCCTGTCCTCTCCGTGGACAGTCACATTCGCTCTCTTCTGGGCGTTCCCGGTATTGTACTCCCTGGCGATGAGTTTTACCGACTACGGCTTGCTGTCCGGCGCATCCAACTGGATAGGCCTTCCCAACTATCAGGAACTGTTTGCCGATCCTGATTTTCTCGGTGCTCTGAAGAACACGTTCGTCTTCGTACTGGGGACGATTCCTGTCACCACCGTGCTCGCCCTGGCCATGGCGCTCCTGGTCAACCGGCAGTTCCGGGGACGGGCCTTCTTTCGCTCGGCGTTCTTCCTGCCGTCGATTACATCGATGGTCGTCATCGCGCTGGTTTTCACGAATCTTCTCTCGCGCGGAGGTTACATCGCCCTACTGGCAGAGATGGCCGGGTTTTCACCTCCCGAGCACGGCTTCTTGTACAGCGACTCGACAGCCCTGTACGCGATTATGGCCATGGACGTGTGGATGTCGGTCGGCTACTACATGCTGATCTTTCTGGCCGGTCTCAAGAGCATTCCGGACGAGCTATACGAGGCGGCGGAAATCGCCGGAGCCGGACCGGTCCGAACTTTCTTCTCGGTCACGCTCCCGCTTCTCAGGCCGGTGGCTCTGTTCGTAATCGTAATCAACTCCATCAAGTCGTTCCAGGTGTTCGTGGAGATCTTCGTGATGACCAAAGGTAAGTTTGATACCTCGACCGGCGTCTATTTCATCTACGAACAGGGTCTCACTACAGCCTTCCGTCTCGGTTATGCCTCGGCGGCGGCTTACGTGTTATTTGTGATAATCGGTCTGTTTTCAATCCCCCAGTTTCTTCTCATGCGCAGGAGATCGACCGCATGGTAACCCGCGGATATCCTGTGGCAGCGATGGGGCGATACGCCTTGCTCGTTTTCGCAGCGGTTGTCATGCTTTTCCCTCTTGCCTGGATGTTCCGAGTGGCTTTTATGCTGCCCGGCGACAGTCTCGGTCTTGGCGCCCTGGCCGCGGCGTCCTGGACAGTCCAGAATTTCCGTGACTTGTTCACGCAGGCGGGTCTCGGGCGGGCGCTTTTCAATTCGGTTCTCGTGGGTACCGTAGTGACACTGGGCAACATCGCCTTCTGCTTCATGGCGGCCTACGGACTGGCGCGTTATCGCCTTATCACGCACAAGCTGCTTTTCGGCGCGGTACTGATCGTACTTATGATCCCCGCCCACATCGTGATAATTCCCCTCTATCTAATCTGTTTGAAGGCGGGCATTTACGACTCTTACTGGGCCCTGATTCTCCCCTGGCTGGTGAATCCAATCGGGATCTTTCTTGTAAAACAGTACATCGATTCGATGCCGGTAGCGATGGAGGAAGCGGCGCGAGTCGACGGCGCCGGCGAACTGCGGATTATCTTCGGTGTCGTTATGCCGCTGTGCAAGCCGGCCCTGGCGGTGCTGGCGATACAGGTATTTTTCACGAACTGGAACTCGTTTCTGTTCCCGTTCATTCTGACCTCGCGCGAGTCGCTGCGAACGCTGCCGGTGGCGCTGGCCATGTACCAGGGCCACCAGGCGATCGACTGGCCCCACCTGATGGCCGGTTCCAGTGTCGCCGTGCTGCCGATTCTTATCGTGTTTCTGTTTACGCAGCGCCATATTGTTTCCGGCATTACGGCCGGCGCGATAAAACAGTGACTCCGGTTAGACAAAGTAATTCGCTTGCGCCGTCTGTCCGAACCGGATAGCATACAGCCATCAAACTCGTTGAGAGAAGAGTGTAAAAACGAAAGGATAGAGAGGTATGAGAGCTTCAATCATTCTTATCGTTCCGGCTTTTCTGATCTTAGCCGGCTGCGGCGTAAACAAGGATTACGTGGCGGAGCAGATAGCGGCGTCCGAGGCCAAAACCACAAGCCAAATCCAGGCCGCGCAGGAGAAATCCGATGCCGACATAGCCAAGTTTCAACAACTCGCCCAGCAACTCGAGGCCAAGGCCGATCTTGCCATCAACAAGGCCTCCGGATTTGAGAACTACCAGGTGATCTGGTCGGGTGAGATTAATTTCGCCTTCGACAGCTACGATATCGACGGGATTGCCGGATCGATTCTCAACGAGGCCGGGACCAAACTCGAACAGATACCCCACGCCCTGATCGAAATCACCGGCCACACCGACAAGACCGGTTCGGCCTCCTACAACCTGGTGTTGGGCGAAAAACGGGCTAATGCCGCCAAGCGATACCTGGCTGACAAGTTCGGCATATCGCTGTACCGCATGTTCATCAACTCGTTCGGCGAGCAGAAACCGGTGGCGATGCCCGACGAGCGGAATGCATCGTCCAGGAATCGCCGGGTGATGCTTTCGATTTGGGGTTTGCCTCAGTAAGTCCTGCGAGCTCTTGATACGGCGTGCCGTCGGGCGACCCATAAGCCCTAACTGAACGGTCGAGACAGCGCCAGGCGTACCTCCCGGTGCGCCCAGGCACTGGGGGCGAAGTGGATGCTCTGCTGAACCGGGGGCCGTGGTGGGCGAGGACGTCCACCACGCACGAATCGGCTTGTGCGCCCTCGGGCGACCCTGCCCGACGGCCCCACACCTCCCGCGGTCCCTCTACTCGAATTTCAACTCAATCTCGGCCGTCTCAAACCGCGCGCGGACCGTTATCGTATCCGTGAGAATCGCCACCGTTTCAGCGAGGTGATACGGCCGAATTGAGCCGGGCGTCAACTTGCCATCGCCATTTGAATCGAGATAGCCGCTCAGGAGGTACATCCCCGGTGGGACATTTATCGCAAAGTCCCGGCTCTCTGATTGCACCCCAGGTGTCTGCGAGGCCTCCACTTTCAGCGGGAACTCGCGTTTGGATTCGACCTCGGCGAACGACAATCTCGCCGTCTGTCTATTCTTGTCCGGCAGCGCTACAACGATGCGACCGGAAATTGAACCGACCGAGTCATCATCCAGGGTCGCAAAATTATATGACCTGAGCGAGTCCCCGAGCGCGTTGCCGCTGAGGTCGCGAATATCAAATTCCGTGACATCGAGTCGATATTTGCTGCCCGCGTTGAGGCGCTCGGGATCCAGTCTCAGACGAAACGGATCGTCCCACGTCTGTCTGAGTGATAGGGTCGCTTCCCCTTCCCAGAGCGTGAAAGTCTGATCGCCGATCTTATCACGGGCGACCGGCTCCGAAAAGGCCAGTGAAACCTCGACCTGGTTGACGAACACGGGCCTGTCCCCGGGTCGGAACGAGACTATCTCAGGAAGTACGTCGTCTGATTGCAGCTTAATGAGCACCGAATCCCGTGTAAGCGGCGGCATACCATCGCGGTAAGTAAGCGACAGTCGATAGGCCCCGTCCGCAAGACCGGGAAAATACGCTGTGACGATGTCGGTCAGTTCAACCCCGGACTCGGCGATGCCCTCACAAGCCAAAGCTGGACCGGCCGTGTTGGCGAGACTGCTCATAATGGTTTCCCCAAGATGCGACAGCATGTAGGCAGGATCGATCTTGCGGTTCAACCTCACTCGGAGCAGCCGATCTTTGGTGGCCGTGGCCGATAGAATCGCCGGCGCCAGTGAATCGTAGTCGGTTCCAACCAAGTGAAGCCGGTCCAACCGCACGTCAACACCGACAGCAATCTCGCGATCCGGTAGTGCAAATGACTCAGCCGCCGGGTTAAATAGCTCGTCGCGGTTCTTGTCCTCGAATGCAATCAAATCAAAGCTGCGGTCCGGAAGATACTGCAAGCGAAACTGTCCTGCTCCACTTACGGTGGTGAGATAATCGGGATACACAGAATCAATCAGGTGGTAATCTCCCAGCGTGCCCTGGTCGAAAAGCGCAACCGTCCAACCCGCTGCCGGTTTGTTTTCAGCGGTTGCCACACTTCCGGTCACCACTCCGCTGTCAATGCTCTGGCCCGTAGAAAAAGCGAGCGTCACGGCGCTATCCAAGCGATTGCGCCTGAGATCGCTGATCGCGGTGCTGATTGAAACAACATACGTCTGGTTCGAAAGAAAGCCCTCTGCCAGGTTTATAACTACCCGGTCCTTTTCCCATTTTATCTGCGGCGGTTGCGCCGGGCGGGGCGATATGTACACCGCGCCTCCCTGCTCCGGCTTGACGATGGTCTCGGAAAACGTAAGCCTGATCTGGTATCCGACCTCGACTCCGAGCGCCCCGGCGGCCGGGTACGACTCAATAAGCTGCGGGCCGGTGCGATCGACCTCTCCCCCCGGCGGCGGAGCGACCTCGGCACATGCCAAGAGGATCGCTGCTGCCACAAATGTGATTACTGAGAAAAGATGGACCGGGCGGATCGGCTTGACGCGGGAATAGCTCAACGGCTCAGTTTCTGTTTGATGGCTTCGTTGTCGGGCTGCCGTTCGAGAGCTTTCTTCCACCATTCGCGGGCCTGGTCAGTTTCACCGATCGCTTGAAGAGCGTCGCCAAGATGATCGTATATAACCGGGTCGCTGTCAAGCGCGGCGGCGGCCTGCAGGTAATGGATTGCCTCGTCATACGCTCCCAGCCGATAGAAAACCCAGCCGTAGCTGTCCAGATACGCGGCGTTGTTCGGCTCCAGTTTCACCGCTCGCGACAAGAGATCACGAGCGTACTCCAAACGGAGGCCGCGATCCGCCAGAGTATATCCGAGATAGTTCAGAGAGGGGCCATGTTCGGGGTTGTGCTCCAGAATTGTCTCAAATGCGGCTACTGCCGAGTCGACCATCCCGGCCTGCTCATACGCGGCGCCGAGCGAGAAGTACAACTGAACCGCGTCTTTCTCCTCGCGCATGTGCAGGAGACCGTTTTGATAGGTTTCAATCTCGGCCTCAGGTTGGCCGAGACGGCGATACGCAAATCCGAGGGACAACCAGCCTTCCGGCAGCAGCGGCGCCCTTTCCGTCACGAGGCGAAATTCGTCGCGCGCCCGAGGGTAGTTCTGCTGGATTGCACCTATTCGACCCAGGTAGAAATGAGTGGCCGGATCGGGATCACCCGCTGAAACAATTGAAGTCAGAATCGAGTCAGCAACAGCCAGAGAATCCGTCGAAATGAGCACGATAGCCAATTGCCGCTGGGCCGAGAAGTCCTGCGGACTCAGCCGGGCGCCCGACCACAGATATGGCAGCGCCCGGGCGATCGAATCATTGACAAGGTACCGCCGGGCGAGTTCGCGATGCCAGATTGCATTGTGGGGGTCTTTCCGGATGGCGTCCTCGAACAGAGCCTTGACAGAATCCGGCTGCCCGCTGCGCTCGAACAGATCGGCCAGGTTCATGATCGTCTCGGCATTGCGCCCGACCGGCTGCAGCTCCATTGAGCGGCGGAATGCGTCACGGGCCGAATCGAAATCGCCCTTGGCTACGTAGGCGCGGGCGAGTTCGTTCTGGACATCATGGTTCTCCGGAAGCGTGCGCGCCAGGTTCTTCAGCGCCCACAGCAACGAGTCCGCGTTCTGATGCTGGCGATAGTATGACGCCAGGTACATGTAACCCACGTTCTTGGTCGAGTCCAAGCTTACCATTTCGAGGTAGGTTTCCTTGGCGCGCTCGCTATCGCCGGTCTGACGGTAGCAGAAGGCAGCGAGCGCCAGCATTTCGGCAGTCTTGGGGGTTACACGTTCGAGAACCTGCAGCGCCTGCGGAAACTGTCTCAGATGCACAAGCGCCTGGGCGTACGTGGTACCGATTACCGCTGACGAGGGGCAATATTTCCAGGCGAGGCGGAAGCTTTCCGCCGCGCCGGGCAGGTCGCCCTCCCCCTCCAACAGCAGCCCGTTGACGAAATTCTGGTAGGCACGCTGATCGATATCTTCAAGCGGCGATCGGGTCGGAGTGACTACCGCCTGCAGACCCGAGCGCTCGGCGCTCACCTGAACAATTTCCTCACGGACAGCGGTGGCCGCGCATCCGGCCAGCAGCGCCAAAAGCCCACCCCATATCACAAGCTGGTATAGCAACAGATCACCTCAGTCACACTTAGTATCCTGGCCCTTGGCCCAAAGCTTGTAATACCGAAAGTTACCGAAAGTTGCCGCCTAATTCGGCCGCAGGCGAAGGTACCGCCGCTTGCCCACCTTGAGGACAACTTCGCGATCCACCCTGAACTCCAGGTCCGCCGAGGAAACCCGCTCGCCGTTGAGACGCACCGACCCGGCCTCAATCAGTTGTCTTGCCTCGCTGCTCGAGCGCGCCAGTTTGGCTCGCGCCATCAGGTGCACCAGGTAGACTCTGTCCGGATCGATTTCAAGGCGGCGCAAGTCTCCCAGGTTCATCTCCGGGATGTCGTCGGGCAGTTCCTTTTCCGAGAACATCCGCGTGAACTCGTCACTGGCGGCCTGTCCCGATCCGGCGGGATGATACGCGTCAACGATTCTGACCCCCAGCTCGCGCTTGAGCGCCATCGGGTTGGTCGTCCCGTCCTCTAGACGACGTTTCACCGAAGCCAGTTCGTCGGCACCGGCATCGGTCGCCAGCAGAAAGTAGTTGTAGATCAGCTTGTCAGGGATTGACATGATCTTGCCGAACATCTCGCGCGGGGACTCGTCGATTCCAATATAATTGCCGAGCGACTTGGACATCCTGCGCTCGCCGTCGACCCCGACCAGGACCGGCATGGTGAGGATGCACTGCGGCTCCTGCCCGTAAGCCTCCTGGATTGTACGACCTGCCAGAAGGTTGAATTTTTGCTCGGTTGCGCCGATTTCCACGTCGGCGCGAATTGCCACCGAGTCGTAACCCTGCATCAGCGGATACAGGAGCTCGTGGACGGCGATTGGGTTGCCCTCGCGGAAGCGAGTGGCGAAGTCATCCCGTTCCAGTATCCTGGCGACAGTGTACCGCGCCGCCAGTTGCATAACCTGGGCGAATTCAAGTTTTTTGAACCAGTCGCCATTGAAGACCACTTCGGTGCGAGACGCGTCGAGGATCTTGAAGAACTGCCGCTGGTAGGTCTCGGCGTTGCGCATGATCTCGTCGTATTCGAGCTGCGGGCGCGTTGCGGAGCGGCCTGACGGGTCCCCTACCAGACCGGTATAGTCGCCTACAATCAGGACCACCTGATGTCCCAGGTCCTGAAACTGCTTTAGCTTGCGGATACATACCGCGTGGCCCAGATGAATGTCGGGCGCGGTCGGGTCGAAACCCTGTTTTACCCGAAGCGGCTTGTTGCTCTGAACGGATCGCGCCAGCTTGAGCTTCATCTCCTCAAGCGGCAACACTTCCACGGTCCCACGGCTGATTACCTCCATCTGCCGGTCCACTTCCCGGAGAACCGCGGGGTTGAACTCAACCTGATTCAAGACCTTACCTGCCTCTCTGCTCCATCCGGGTCTTATCGGACCACGGCCCATGTCGATTGAGGGAGGCTGAGCCGCTGCCCGGATTGCAGAGTATAAGGATGTTAGTGGCCGGGGGGCAACAGTCAAAGGGTTCCAATGGACCGGGTTTTATGTTGACGTACTCCCCGCAGACAGGGAAAATACAAGACCATGTCATTCCGAATCCGTAAACCGGTGTTCACTGAGAAAGGCGGCAACAATCGTCTGCGCTACTCGATTATCGCGCTGATGGTTCTGATCGTTGTCCTGGCAGCGATTGTCGGCGCCCACACCTATACCGTATACCGGGAGCAGCTCCCCTCCTTTGAGCGGCTGCACAATATCGAACCAAGCATCAACACCCGCATTTACGACCGTAATGGCGTCCTGCTCAAGGAGTTCTATTCGGAAAACCGGGTCCTGGTGCCGCTCGAGGAAATGCCCGAACACCTTCGCGGCATGCTGATAGCCTCCGAAGATCAGAAGTTCTACGACCATTGGGGAATCGATGTGCGCCGCCTGGGAATAGTCGCCATCAGCAATATGATCGCGTGGGATATTAAGGGCGGGGCCTCGACCATCACCCAGCAACTGGCCCGAATGCTCTTTCTGACTCAGAGCCAGACCCTGGAGCGCAAGATCAAGGAGGCGATGACCGCGGTTAAGCTGGAGCGCACCTACTCCAAGGATGAAATCCTGGAGATGTATCTCAACCAGCATTACTTCAGTCGCGGGGCTTATGGGGTTGCCGCGGCAGCCCGTCAGATTTTCAACAAATCGGTCGCGGATTTGTCCATCAACGACTGCGCTATCCTGATCGGCATGCTCAAAGGGCCGAATATCAACTCCCCGCTCAAAGACCCGGAGAAAGCCCGCCAGGCACGCAACCGGGTGCTGATGTCATACTATAACTGGGGCGGCCTGACCGAGGCCCAGTATGATTCGCTCCGCCAGGCACCGCTGGACGTGTCCCCGCCGGTCGAGGATCCCGGTATCGCCCCCTATTTCACCGAAACCATCCGCCGCGAAATCCTGGCCAAGTACGGTGAGGACGTGCTCTACTCCGGCGGACTGAAAGTATACACATCGCTCGATGCCCGGCTGCAGAAGATAGCCGAGCAAGCTGTATACAAGAAACTCGATTCCCTCCAGTCCCATATAGAACGAACCTACCCGAGGTTCGACAAGAATTACACCATGTTTCTACCGGACACGGTCAACGAGCATGGGGATTCGATCCGTGTTTATCGCAAGGTGCAGGGCGCGTTTGTGTCGATCGACAACGCCACCGGAGATGTCCTGGCCATGATCGGCGGGCGCTCGTTTGACCAATCGGAGTTCAACCGCGCGGTCCAGGCCAACCGTCAACCCGGCTCGGCCTTCAAGCCTTTCATCTACACGGCCGCGGTTGACAACGGCATCAACACGACCGACATCATGGACGATAATCCGATTGTTCTGGACATCCCCGGCACCGAGCAGTACCGCCCTCACAACTTCGATAACGAATTCCTGGGGCCGCTGACCATCCGCGACGCTATCCGCCTCTCACGCAACCTGGTGGCGGTGCGCCTGATACTTCGAGTAAGCCCCGAAGAGGCCATATACTACGCCCACCGTATGGGCATCTCTACACCGCTTGAGCCGATTCCCTCGCTGGCAGTCGGCGCCTGCGAGGTTAAAGTAGTCGAGATGGTCTCTGCGATGTCCACGTTTCCCAATCGCGGCATACATATTCCATACCGCTACATTCACAGGATTGTGGACCGCTACGGCCGCGTGCTGGAGAACAACACGGCGATTCAGAAGGAAGAGGTCCTCTCTGCTCAAACGGCGCATATCATGACCAGTTTGCTTCAGTCGGTCATGGAGCCGGGCGGCACGGCGTACCGAGCCCGCTGGATGGGCTTCACCCGGCCGGCCGGCGGCAAAACCGGCACCACCAATAACTTCTGCGACAACTGGTTTGTCGGTTTCACGCCGCAGATTACGTCCGGCGTCTGGGTCGGGTTCGATACCAAGTTGTCGATCGGCGGTGGCCAGGACGGCGCCCACAACGCCGTGCCCATCTGGACCGAATACATGATCCAGGCCCACGATTCGCTCCCCATCATGGATTTCGAGGAACCCGACGGCATCATTCACATCGACGTGTGTGTAGAATCCGGCGAGATCGCCACCGACCGCTGTCTCGAAGTGCGCAGCGAGGTGTTTATCGACGGCAACCAGCCGACCGTTACCTGCCGCCTGCACCCGTCGGCGGGCCTTCACCGCGGCGACCACCAGATGCGCTTCCGGCCGAAGGATAAAGACACGTCTGACGACCGGGTGCATTTCTGACGAAGCCGCACAGAGCGGCCGCGGCCCTACGCCGGGGTATTGACTTGTACCACGGGCCGTCTTACTTTCGCTCGTCCTGTCGGGTCACCTTAAATGACAACGAAGGACATTCGCTCCTGCCGGAGTGGTGAAATTGGTAGACGCAGGGGACTCAAAATCCCCCGGTAGCAATACCATGCCGGTTCGATTCCGGCCTCCGGCATAAATTCAGGACAGCTGCCTCCGGCTATTCTTCACCGATCCCGCAAAGAACCGTTGCTCACACCACCAAATCGATATACGTTGACCCCTGACAGGGCCCACTCTGCAAGACCGTACAGTTTGAAATACAAGTTGTTTTCCTGGAGATACGACTATGCGATACACCCCGTGGTTGGCTTTGGCTGTCTGTATGACTGTCGGCACACCAATAACAAGCTCCGCCGACGAAGGCATGTGGCCTCTTTACAGCATCAATCAGTTGCCGCTTGAACAGTTGCAGAAGCGGGGACTGAGACTCACCCCCGAGCAGATTTACAATCCTGAAGGCGCCTGCCTGGCGGATGCCGCAGTCCAGGTCGGCGGCGCCAGCGGATCGTTTGTTTCCGCCGACGGGTTGATCCTGACCAACCACCATGTTGCTTTCGGGGCTGTTCAGGAGCAAAGCACGGTCGAACACAACTATGTGCGCGACGGTTTCTACGCTGCGACACGGGACAAGGAAATTCCGGCGATCGGGTACAAAGTCTATGTCACTTTGTCCGCCCAGGATGTAACTCGTCAGATTCTGAGCGGCGTGGGCCACGGCATGGCCGATCTGAAGCGCTATCAGGTGATCGACAAGAATATCAAAAAGCTGATTCGCGACACGGAGAAAGGTCGCGAAATAAAAGCCAGGGTGGCGTCGATGTTCGGCGGCAAGCAGTATGTGCTATACACCACGCTGGAGCTCCGCGACATACGCATAGTCTATGTGCCGCCCGATGCAATCGGCGACTTCGGCGGCGATATCGACAACTGGATGTGGCCGCGCCATGCCGGCGATTTCGCCTTCCTGCGGGCTTATGTCGCCCCGGACGGCAAACCGGCTGACTTCGCCGAAGGCAACGTACCCTACAAACCGGAAGTTTTTCTGCCGATAGCAACCGACGGCGTGCGCGATGGTGATCTCGCCATGACCATCGGCTTCCCAGGTGGCACGTCGCGGCATATCAGTTCGTACGAACTCGCCCACTACTCTGAGTTCTACTATCCCAACTCGATTCGGGTCAACGAGGATCAGATCGAGATTCTTAACCAAGCTGGCCAGAAAGACTCTGCCATCGGGCTGCGTCTGTCGCGGGACCTCAAGGGACTGAACAACGTCCTCAAGAAGAGCTATGCAATCGTTGAAGGGTTCGCGAAAGGGGGCACGCTCGAACAAAAGCGCGAGACGGAACGGGCACTCGCGGAGTTCCTTCGGCAGAATCACAACCTGATGACTCGGTACGGGCACGTGTTCTCGTCGCTTGACAGCCTGTACCGTGCCGAGGAGCGCACCAGGCTGCACGACTTCGTTTTGGGCCGGATGACGCGCCAGTGTGACTACTTGTCATTGGCGACGACGATATACCGCTGGGCTTGCGAGCGTGAAAAATCGGATCTCGAACGTGATCGCGGTTACCAGAATCGCGACACCCTCACCGCCAAAGAGCGTCTCAAGAACGCCCAGATCAACCTGGTACCTGAGGTCGATAAGGAAATCCTCAAGTACTTCCTCGCGGAGGCACGGAGGCTGCCTCAGGAACAGCAGATCAGCGGCCTGGGCCGTTTCGCTGCTGAAGGCGTCGGTGAGTCATCACCGGCGGCGGAGTTGGTAGAACAGTGGTACCGAAGCACCCGGATCGGCATCGCCGCCGACCGCCTGGCCATGTTTGCCATGAGTCGAGGACAGCTTGAGAAGCTCGACGATCCTTTCATCAATCTGGCGCGGGACCTCAAGCCCGAGGCCGACGACATGCGCGAACGGGACAAAGCCTTTTCGGGTGCCCAGACCCGTTTGACCCCGCTCCTGATTCAGGCGATGGCAGAATGGAGACAGGCCGAAATGTACCCTGATGCCAACGGCACCATGCGCCTAAGCTACGGCGAAGTCAAAGGGTACTCGCCTCGCGACGCGATCGATTACTTCTATCTGACCGGCCTTCACGGCGTGATCGACAAAGAATCCGGGGCCGACCCGTTTATTGTTCCCGATTCATTGAAGACCGCGTTCGAACAACGAGATTTTGGTCCGTGGGTCGATTCCCTGCTGGGCGACGTGCCGGTAAATTTCCTGACCACGAATGACATAACCGGCGGCAATTCGGGCAGCCCGGTAATCAACGGCGAGGGCAAGTTGATCGGAGTCGCGTTCGACGGCAACTGGGAGGGAGTGGCCTCGGACTATCTGTTCAATCCTCCCGTGACCCGAACCATATCGGTAGACATCAGGTACATTATGTTCGTGATCGACCGGGTCTATCACCTGGAATCGCTGGTTCGGGAACTGAACCTGGATCCGACTGGGATGTCATTCCACGTGCAGGAGGCGTCGAGATAAAGTCCTGACGGCACCGTGCTGTCGGGTGACCCCGCCCGACAGAATTCGTGGTTGGCCCACGTTCTATTTCGTAGTTGGCGTACGTCCTCGTGCGCCAACTCTCGCCACCCGTCATTGCCCGCTCCTGTGAGCCGTTGTGTCAAATCCTGCACGGAGGTTGACCCGCTCAGCGAGTTGACCTCAGAGCAGAACCTGACACCGATTGGCGTGGACGCGGTCGTCCACCACCCACTCATGAAACGCGGCGGGAGGTCTCAACCCGGCCCTTCTTTCATCGGGTCCGGACAAGGACCTGCCGCAATTTCTCTCGACTTATTGGCACAGCCTCTGGGCGTTCCCCAAGCACAGGTTTATTAAGTCTAAATGCGAGCGCTACCTCAATCCCACCCGCAAGCGGGTGGGCCACCAAGGCAAGCTGGTGGGTCAGCCGGACACTGGGACTAGTGTCTTAGGTCGTCTAACACCTTGACAGTTAACTACTTGCGCCTATTTACTAAACCCGAACTTTATGGCATCGGTCGGGCAGGTACTCAGGCACTCTCCGCAACTCGTACAGTCCGGCGCGACTTTGGTGTTCTTGTCAATCAACTTTGCTATAGTCGGACACGGGCTTTTGATAACACACACGCCGCAGTCGTTGCACAACTCGTGGTCAACCCTGACCCGCCCGGGAGCGATCAGTTCCAGAAGCCAGGTAAGTGCGCCTATTGGACAAATCAGGTAGCAGAACGGCCGATACAGTACGTAGCTCGAAACCAGCAGCACCAGGAACATCACGACCCAGACCGTATCGACAGCCGCGAAATCCCAGTGCAGCAGCTCGAAGAAGTTGATCGGCTCGTAAACACTGTACGCCGCAAATGCCCGCCATATACCCTGGCTCGGGTCGCTCCCCACCTGCCCGGCCAGCATTCCGATTTGTTCTTTCACGAGAAAAAAGGTAAGGAAGAACATGACCAGCAAAGCCACACGAATCGAATTGAAGGCTTTGAAGTTAAATTGCTTCCAGCGGAATTTCGACGGGATCTTATTCACCAGTTCCTGCAGCGCACCCAACGGGCACACCCAGCCACAGAATAGTTTTCGCCCGATCAGGCTGGGGACCATCATTGCCAGGAAGATGACGAGAAACGCGGGAAAGAAGACCCCTTGAGTAAACTTGAACATGAAGAGCTTTGTGATACCGCACATCGGACTCGGGTGGAGTGGAAAGAAGTAGTCGAGACCGAACACTACGAAAACAGCCACAAGACCGATCAGTCTGACCCACGTGTTAATCCAGCGCCCCAGCAACAGCACCAGCCCAATTATCGTAAAGCCTATCCAGGTCAGGTACTTGGGGGTCAGCAGAAAATCGAGGGTGGTCGGCGGCTTACGCGGCGTCTCAACCGGGGCGGCGACCTCGGCCTCCTCGTGTTGGTGCGCGGTTTCAACAGTCGCCGCCTCGGCGGGGCTGTCGACTACAGTGGTAGAGGTATCCTGTCCAATAACAGGCGCGATAAACGCGCCCAGACAGACACACATAAGAACGGCGGTTCTTAGAAGTAACATCAGTTCGTCCTTTTCCTGTCCGGTGTCGGATCCGGTTGTGGGGTGGGCACGCGCAGCCTGTTCTAGACAGCCGTACCCTGTCAACCCGCCTAAGATGGCCGATTTCGCCCCAAAGTCAAGATGATACCAGTTTCTCGGTCAAAGCACTTTCACGCCACGGTCCGTAACGGGACTGATAAGACCCGAGATGACTGGTTGACAGTAACGACAAATTGTGTAGATTTAAGCGATGTGGCCCAATCCAGTTGGCAACTAAGCACAGGACGGGTTTTCCATGACCAGCCGCCTCTCCCCTATTCTCGGTCTCGTCTCGCTCACCATTGCAGCAATCATGGCCTGCGCTCCTTGCGCGCACGCGTCTGAACCGATGGCCTTTGTCGACTGCGACGGTGACGGGTTCGACGACAACGCTCCCGACGACGACTCCGACGGTATCCCCGATGAATTCGAGCGCCACGGCTACATCTCCGCCTCGGGCGGACAGCTCCAGGTGTCGCAGATGTTCGCAGGACACGAGGCACATGTTCACGCGCCCATTCATGTTCGCTGCGGCGAAGGCTTCAGTCGAAGGCGGTTTGCCACCCGCGCTGTCTGTGAGAACCGGCTCGACTTCGACACCGGTTTTGGCTCCGGTCTCGGTCTTGGCGGCGGTCTGGGCGCCGGCGGCGGCTGCGCCGGCGGGGTATGTTTCTGATGACAAGATTGCAGCGCTTCTTCCCGCTGGTTGCCACGATTGTCTTCGGTCTCGTGTCGACGAACAGCTTCGCTGTCGATATCGATGTCGAGGCCACCGCATCCGGCGGCTCCACCAGCAACCTGTTCTCCGACTCCACCGAAAAGAAAGATACGTACAGCACGTCTTCGGTTGACCTAAACTGGTATCCCCTTTCTGTGGCCAGATTGAACCTGGTCAGCGAATACAGCTACTATGGAAACTACTTCAACCTCAGCAATCTGGTTTACGGTGGCGGGCTGACTCTTATCCCGACCTCGGATTCATCCCGCATATCCACTTATTTGGAAGGCAATCTGAGGAAGCGGGAGTACCGCGATATCGAGTCCGATTCGACTACTCTGAACGCCAATGAGTTCACCGGCGACGAGTACGACGCCATAGTCGGTATCGGCTATCGTTTAAGTTCCCGAACGCAGCTGCGAGCCGGCGTATCTTTCGCCTCCACCCAGTACAATGTCGATGGCGTGATCGATCGCGAAAAACTGGTCATTACTGCCGGCGCCAATACCACCCTCTTTGATGCGTATGCGCTGGATTTGGAAATTGGATACTCAACGGGGCGGTATCAGCACATCGACACGATCACATACGTCGGTGGCGATCCGCCGATGCCGGTCCCCCGGCGTGCGATCCTTTCGGGCGAGCAGTACTCGATCCTGCTGACGGACCGTCTCAAATCGCTTTATGTCTCCCCGCGCCTTTCGAGATCGCTCGGCAGAAAAACCGGCCTGAGTCTCACGTACTCCTATCGCCAGTTTCTGGATCGCAATGACGCGGCCATTATCTACGGTTATTCGAGCGGCTATCTTTCACCCTGGCTGGGCGAATTCGCAGGCCAGGCGGCTGTGCTGAAAATCAAGACCTACCTGATTCCACGTCTGATAACCAGTATTTCGGCAGGCTTCTGGGAGCGAGAGCATATACGAACCGTGGAGCGTGAGTTGAGACCGAATCGTCTCGGTCAGCTTATTTCGACTGTCAATCTACGTTATGCCCAGGAGCGGACCGACTGGCGTCGCCGTGTCGATCTGCGACTCCAGTGGCCGATTCTGTTGGGTAGCGGCGTGGTGCTCGAACCAAGTCTCCAGGCGGACTACACCGACAATAACTCGATCGTTCGGGTTTACGATTACGACGACTTTTCGCTCAGCGTCGGCGCGACGGTTCGCTTCTGATACAGGAGGCGATATGATAATAAGGGCGTATGCCGCGGGCGAGCCAAAAGCCAAGCTGGCGCCGTTCGAATACGAGTCCCGGCCGCTGGGACCGCACGACGTGGCGATAGCCATTTCTCACTGTGGCATTTGCCACAGCGATATACACCTCTGGAACAATGACTGGGGACTCAGCCAATACCCGCTGGTACCGGGTCATGAGATTGCCGGAACGGTAATCGACCTCGGCCACATGGTCCGCGGGCTGGATGTCGGTAGCCGGGTCGGTGTCGGGTGGCAGTGCGGGGCCTGTCTGGAGTGCGAGTGGTGCGCGTCGGGTCACGACAACCTCTGCCCAAATGGCGCGGCCACCTGCGTGGGAAACTACGGCGGCTACGCGGATGCCATTGTGGTCGACAGCCGCTATGCTTTCCTCCTATCCGACAGACTCACTTCTGCCAGTGCCGCCCCGCTGATGTGCGGCGGCATCACTGTCTACTCACCCCTCCGGCAGCTCAATGTCCAACCGCACATGAAGGTCGGCGTGGTGGGAATCGGCGGGCTTGGGCACCTGGCCCTGCAGTTCGCCCGGGCCTTTGGCTGCGAGGTCACCGCCTTTTCTTCTAGTCCGGATAAACAGTCCGACGCCCGACACTTCGGCGCTCATCACTTCGTGAATTCAACTGATCCCAAAGATTTGGGTGTGGCTGCCGGTTCTCAGGACGTATTGATCGTTACCGCCAATGTCGAGCTCGACTGGCTCGCCTGTATCAATGTATTGCGCCCGATGGGGCATTTGTGCTTTGTCGGCGCAGTGCCAAAACCGGTTTCGATACCGGCGATGGCTCTTATTGTGGGTAACAAGTCGGTCTCCGGTAGCCCGATAGGCAGCCGCCAGGCGATTCGTGACATGTTGGAATTCGCTGCCCGCCATAATATTGTAGCCCGCACCGAGTTGATGCCCATGAGCCAGGTAAACGAGGCTTTGGCCAAGGTTGCTGCAAACCAGGCCCGCTATCGCGTCGTGCTCCAGAATTAGACTCGCGCGGGAAAATTCCCAAAAAAAACTGAAACCTGCGCTTGACAAGCCTCGTTAACGGCTTATGTTAGATACCTACCGGTAGGTATTTAATCGGACTCGTTGACATAGAAGTAAACGTGACTAAGACCCTGACTGGCAAGATAAAGCAAAGCCCCAAGCGACCGGCCGAGCAGCGACGGCGGCAGCTCCTGGCAGCGGCCCGCTATCTCTTCATGAAACGGGGGGTTAAAGAAACCACCACCGAGCAGATTGCGCGCAAGGCCGGCCTGACCAAGGGCGCCCTCTACTTCCATTTCCACAACAAGGAGGAAATCCTTTTTGACCTGGTTCAGAACATGCACCGGGAGATGATCGCCGCTATTGAGCGCGTTCCCGGCGCCAAGGCCAGTCCGGTTATGCTCCTGCGGGCGCTGCTGGGCGCCAGCCCCGAGGCCTCCACCGCCGAATTCGACAACTACCTGGACTTCTGGTCGCAGGCATCGAAGGTGCCCCGGATTCGACGGTTTCTTCGAAGCTGCCACGAGGAGTACCAAAAGGTGTTCGTGGAGCGGATCGATCACAGCTTTGCTCCCACGCAGCGCGACCGCGAGGACCTGGCCGTGATGATCCTGGCAATGAACGACGGCCTCACCGTGCGCAAGATGCTCGGTGACACCGAGGTCGATTTCCCCAGACAACTCAGGCTGTTTGCCGCGCTGATTCGCGGCAGGACGGACAACCGTGAGATTAACTGATCCTATGATGATGTATTGGAGCAAGTTTCGACTATTCGTGCCGGCGCTGATAGCGGCGGTAGCCCTTGGCGACAGTACCCAGGCGACGCATAGTTTGACGGTCGAGGAGGCCCGCCAACTGGCGCTGCAGTTCAACCGCACGTACTTGCAGGCCAGGGAAGCGGTGAATGTGGCCGATGCCAACGTGATGATCGCCCGCGCCGGAGCGTTCCCTGAGATCAACGTCGGCGGCGCCTATACTCGCAATTTCAATATCCCCTCGTTTTTCGTGCAGGTGGAAAACGACGAGGGCGAAACCGAGACTCTGGAATTCCAGACCGGGTTTAAGAACAGTTTCGGGGCCAATCTCTCCATCGTGCAGTCAATCTGGCAGGGCGGGAAAGTATTCACTGCCTGGTCTATTGCCCGGGACTTTCGCAAGTACAGTCTTGCGGTCGAGGAGCGGGCTGCCGCCGGCGTGCTCTACAATTCCGACGTGCTCTTCTTTAGCGCCTTGCTCCAGCGTGCCCGCCTCGAAGTACTGAGGAAGTCATATGAAGCCGCCAGCCACAGTCTGGACGTGGTCGAGAAGCAGCGCGACCAGGGGGTGGTATCGGAATTCGAGGTTCTGCGGGCGCGGGTGGAAAAGTCCAACCTTGAGCCGCAGATTCTCGAGGCCGAGTCCGACCTTCGCCTGGCCGACCAGCGCCTCAAGTCTTTCCTGGGGATTCCGCTCGAAGATACCGTGCTGTTGATCGAGGAACCCCTTTCGGCGACGATCGAGGGCCTCCCCTCCCCCGATCAATTGGTAACCACGGCGCTGGATAAGCGGCCCGAGATGCGCGAGGCTGAGTACACGCGGGATATGCGCCGCAAAGCGATCAGGATCGCCCGCGCCGACTACTGGCCGTCGCTCAGCGCAGTCGCCGGCTATGACTGGCAGGCTCAGTCGGATCAATATACTCTGAAAGAGAATGTCAGCCGCGCGTTCACCGCGGGGTTGCGTTTGAACATACCGATTTTTCAGGGCGGTCGCACGCGAGGCGCCGTGACACAGGCTATCGCCGAGCACAACCAGGCACTTCTGGAAGTGCAACAGACCCGCGACGATATTAGACTTGAAGTCGAGCAGGCTTATGACCGGCTCCTGCAGGCGCGGCAATCACTCGAAACTCATCAGAACACGATCGCCCTTGCCGAGGAGGGCTTGCGTATCGCCAATCTGCGTTACGAGTCCGGGGTCGGCACGCTTCTGGAAGTTCTCTCGGCGCAAGCTGCTCTAACTCAGGCTCGTGAAATCCTCGCCCAGGCGACTTTCGCTTTTCGCGCCGCCAAGGCAGGTCTCAAACTGGCAACAACAATCGATGTGGATAGACTATGATGAAGAAAGACTTACTCCCCTACGGTTGGAGACTCCTCCCGAGTTTTCTGGTAATTCTGGCCCTGGCCGCCTGCAGCGGCGAGAATCAGTCGGCAAACAACACTGAGCGAGTGGTCGCAGTCAAAGCGATGCTCGTGCAGCCGTCGGATCGGCAGCTCACCCGCACCTACACCGGCTCGCTCGAAGGTGAGCGGCAGGCGGTGCTGTATGCCCGACTGCCTGAGGCAGTTCAAGAAATTGTCTCGGCCACCGGCCGCCGTGTCAAAGCCGACGACATCATTCTGACCCTGGATAAGTATGGGCCAAGCTCGTCGTACCCACAAGCCTACTCGGTCTTCGAAAACGCCCGCAAGAATTTCGACAAGATGAAATACTTGTATGCCCAGGGGGCGATCTCCGAGTCACAACATGACGCCTCAAGGACCGAGTTCGAAGTAACTGAGGCCCAGTTCAACTCAGTCCGGCGGATGCTGGAGTTACATACTCCCATCGCCGGGGTAGTCACGGCCATAAACGTCTCCCCCGGAGATCTGGTTCAGGTCGGGCAGCCCCTGGCCACCGTCGCCACGATTGATCGCCTGCGAGTGAAATTCGCGGTGAATTCGGATGACATCGCCTTCGTCAAGGACGGCGACCAGATCATCGTCCGAAGCGAAGGCGCCGATACTCCCGCAACCGGGCAGGTCGTCAGAGTGGCGACATCGGCCGATCCCGACACCCGCTCCTTCCCGGTGGAAGCCATAATTGACAACAGCGACGGCCGGTTCAATCCGGGCATGTTCGTGCATGTCCATTACGTGCTGCAGAACCTCTCGGGCGTGATAGCCGTCCCTCGCAAGGCGGTGTTAACCCTGGACAATCAAGCATCGGTGTTTGTGGTCTCGGACAAACGGGCCGAGCTTCGGCCCGTGACGCTCGGCTCCGAGCTGTCCGGCCAGGTAGTGGTTACTTCCGGTTTGTTGGCGGGTGACACGCTGGTCACGCTCGGACAGGATTACCTTGAAAACGGCGTCGCGCTGAATGTGACGGCAGTCGAAGCGAGCCGGCCATGAAGATATCAGACATTTCCATACGCCGCCCGGTCTTTGCGACCATGATGATCTCTGCCCTACTCGTGCTGGGCTGGTTCTCATACACCTCGCTGTCAGTCGAGATGTTCCCCAAGATGGACTTCCCTTTTGTGGTGGTCCAGACCGTTTATCCGGGTGCATCGGCGGAGACCATCGAGACCGACGTTACCAAGAAAGTCGAAGAAGCCGTCAATCAGATCTCCGGTATTCGCCATATCGTCTCCAAAGCGATGGAAGGGTTCACTTACACCTTCATCGAGTTTGAGCTGGAGATCGACGGCAAGCTGGCGGCTCAGGACGTGCGTGAGAAGGTGGCGGGCATTCGCGGCGACCTGCCCGAAGAGATCGAGGAACCGATCATCAGCCAGTTCGACCTTATGGGCGATGCTGTCATGTCGCTGACCGTCTCCGGCCGCCGAACCCAGCGCGAGATTACGGAACTGACCAAGGATCGCATCAAGCCGAGGCTCGAAGCGGTCTCTGGTGTCGGCGCGGTTGATCTGATCGGCGGCAAGGAACGGGAAATCCTCATCTCCCTCAATCCGCAACTCATGGAGAACTACGAGGTCTCGGTCGACGACATCCGCGGCGCGGTGATGATGTCCAATCTCGAAATCCCGGGCGGACGAGTCGACGAGGCCGCCCGCGAGTACATGGTGCGGGTCAAGGGAAAGCTGACCTCGGTCGAGCAGTTCAATTCTATAGTCATCCTGAACAAGCAGGGGACTCCGGTCTTCTTGTCTGATGTTGCGGAAGTGAAAGACACCATTGTCGAACAGCGGTCACTTTCGCGCTACAACGGATCCCCCTCCGTGGCGATCGGGATCAAGCAGCAGTCCGGCGCCAACATCGTGGATCTGGCTGAGCGTGTCCGCGCCGCAATTGCCAATCTCCAAGCCGAGATGCCGCCGGATATTAAGATCGAGATCGTCAATGACAACTCCGTTTGGATTGAGGACTCGATTCACGAAATCATCTTCAACATTGAGTTCGGTACCATTCTTGCCGTAATCGTCATCTTCCTGTTCCTGCTCGATATCCGCCCGACTATTATCACCGGCTTGTCAATCCCGATTTCCGTGATTGCCACCTTCACGATCATGAAATTCCTCGGCTTCACGATCAATTTCATGACGCTACTGGGGTTGTCACTGGCGGTGGGTATCCTGATCGACGACTCGATTGTCGTGGTAGAGAATATTTATCGGAAGGTACAGGAGGGGATGACTCCGTACGAAGCGGCCTTCTCCGGCACGCGGGAGATCGGCCTGGCGGTCATGGCGACCACGTTTTCGATTATGGTCGTGTTCCTGCCGGTCGCCTTCATGGCCGGCATAGTGGGACGTTTCTTCTACCAGTTCGGAATGACCGTGGCCTTTGCGGTTCTTGTGTCCCTCTTCGTAGCCTTCACGCTCGTCCCGATGCTGGCGTCCCGCACCCAGAAACCTCGCGAGGACGAGGAGTACCTGAATCCGGATCGCGCCACCGGTCTCTGGAGGCTCTGGCTGCGCCTTCGCCGCCCCCTCAGTTTATGGGACCGCACGTTTGAGCGCGTCAAGCCGTACTACGTGAGAACGCTCAATTACTCGCTAAAACGACGGTGGCTGGTCGTGATGGTGGCGACAGTGTCGTTTGTGGTCGCGATCGGCATGGTCGGTGCCGGCATGCTCGGTTCGGAGTTCATGACCGCCACCGATGAGGGCAAGATCTTTGTAAACGTCATGACTCCCCCTGGCACCACACTCGAGGAGACCTCCGAACGAATTGACAATCTCGAAGCCATCGCCCGCAAGCTGCCGGAGGTCCGCAACATCTTCGTGACGGTCGGCGGCGTCAACACGCCGGTGACCGAGGGTCAGATAATGCTCATCCTCGCCGACGCCGACGAGCGCGAGATTTCATCGCAGGAGCTGGTCGATTCGGTTCGTCACCTGCTTTCAGCGGTGCCCGGAGTCAAGCTCGCGGTTTCAACCCAGGGCCATGAGGGCGGGGGCGAAAAACCGGTGGAGTTCTCGATAAGGGGCGAGAACCGCGACGAACTGGTCAGTCTCACTCACCGTCTGCAGGACATTGTCTCGCATGCTCCCGGGACTGCCGACGTTGACAACTCGCTGGAGGAAGGCAAACCGGAGCTGCAGCTCAGTATCGATCGTCAGGCAGCCGACGATCTCGGGATCAACGTCTACAGCATTTCGCAGACGATCCGCACGCTGGTCGAGGGAGATGTGGTTACGCAGTACAAAGAAGGTGACCAGGACTACGACGTGCGTATCAGACTCAACGAGCGCTTCCGCGATTCCGAGGATGCAGTCGGACGAATTCTGGTGGCAAGCAGCAAAGACGTGCCCGGCTACAGTACGCTGCTGGTTCCCGTGAACCGGGTCGCCCATATCGAGCGAGAGGTGGCCATCGGCGAGTACTCGCGTTATGACCGTCTGCCCGAAGTGCGGGTCAACACGAATCCTGAATTCGGGTACTTCTCCGGCACGCTGACGGAAGCCATTCAGGCCCAGGTGGACAGCCTGGTGCAGCTCCCGCCCGGCTACTCGATACAGCCGGTTGGCGAATACGAGATCATGGCGGAGTCGTTCCAGAATATCGGCCGCTCCCTGCTCCTCGCAGTCATATTCATCTATTTGCTGCTGGCCTCTCAGTATGAGTCGTTTTTTGATCCCCTCTCGATCATGCTCTCGCTGCCGCTTTCACTGATCGGTGCGATTCTTGGCCTCTACGCCTGGGGTTCATCAATTAATATCATGACCCTGGTCGGTATCGTGATGCTCATGGGTCTGGTCACGAAAAACGCCATCCTGCTGATCGACTTTGTTAAACAACGACGAGCGGCCGGCATGGACCGCACGCAGGCAATCCTGCAGGCCGGACCGATCCGGCTCAGACCTATTCTGATGACAACTTTCGCCACCGTGTTCGGTATGCTGCCGCTGGCCCTTGGCCTTGGCCCCGGCGCGGAGCTTCGGGCGCCTATGGCGAGAGCGGTAATCGGCGGGATTATCTCCTCGACCCTGCTCACGCTGGTAATCGTGCCGGTGGTATACACGCTGATCGATGACTTTGTCGGCTTGTTCCGTCGGCGCAAGAAAGAAAAGGCCCAGATCGAGTTGGAAGCGGCCACCAAAGCCGCGTAGGAGCTTTTGAGGGAAAGTACTGTCAGGCGACTCCTCGTTGTCTCAGAACCACGACGATTGTCGGGCAGGGTCGCCCGACAGCACATTGTTGGCCAACACTTCCCAGCAAGTACTTTGTTGACTTAACCTCAGTCTCACCTATATTGAGTTGGATTCGGTCTCCCTGACGGTCGGATCATTACCTGATCACTTACCGGCATAGGTTCTCGTCGTGCAACAACGCTCCGCAATCCCGCTTCGACTACTCTTCTTTCTGCTGATCTTCGCCATCATCTCATCGAGCGCGTCCGCGGACTCGCAGGAGTATTACTTTAAGTTCAAAACGCCGTCGGTCAGTCTGATTGAGAAGCTGGGGCGGGTGATCTCAATAGACAACGTCACAGCCGATGAAATCCGCGCCTACGCCAACGAGACCGAACTCGCCCGCTTCCAGGAGTTTGGCATTCCTTATGAAATCCTCCCCCACCCCGGCACCCTGTTAGTGCCGCGCATGGCTGCAAACAAAGCCGAGGCCGCCGAATGGGATAATTACCCCACGTACGGCGCCTACGTGGCCATGATGAATCAGTCCCAGGCGGATTACCCCGGTCTCTGTCAGATCGTGAACGCCGGCACATCGGTCAACGGCCGGGACATTCTGTTCGCGAAGATTTCCGATAATGTTTCGTTGCAGGAAGATGAACCGGAGGTAATGCACACCAGCACCATGCACGGCGACGAAACCACCGGGTATATTCTCTGCCTTCGGCTTATTGACTCGCTCCTGAGCGCCTACGGTACCGACTCGTATATCACCCGGCTTGTTGACAGTCTCGAAATCTGGATCAATCCACTGGCCAATCCGGACGGGGCCTACTATTCCGGCGACAACACCATTTATGGGGCCCGCCGTTACAACGCCAACGGCGCTGATCTGAATCGCAATTTCCCCGACCCGGCCGAAGGGGACCACCCCGATGGCCGTTCCTGGCAACCGGAGACGATCGCCATGATGAATCTGGCCGCCAATCACAGTTTTGTCATCTCGGCGAACCACCATGGCGGCGCTGAAGTATTGAATTACCCGTGGGACACCTGGAGCAGGTCGCATGCTGATGAGGGCTGGTATATCGATATCTGTCTCGCCTGGGCGCAACTCGCACAGGAAGCAAGCCCGTCGAACTATATGCAGAGTTTCCAATTTCCGCAGGGCATCACGAACGGCTACGCCTGGTACCGGGTGACCGGCGGACGCCAGGACTTCATGATCTACTGGCACGGCGGCCGCGAGATAACAGCAGAGTTATCGAACACCAAGCTCTTGCCTGCCGATCAGCTCCCCGCCCACTGGGACTACAACCGCGAAGGCCTTCTCGGCTTTCTTGAGAGCGCTCTTTACGGTATTCGCGGAATTGTCACCGATGCCTCGACCACCTTCCCCGTGACCGCGACCGTGCGCGTTTTGGGACACGATGTCGACAACAGCCAGGTATACACCGATCCGGATGTCGGCGATTTTCATCGCATGATCGCAGCGGGTACCTATAACGTCGAATTCAGCTCCATCGGCTACCAGCCGGATACGGTGTACGGAGTTGTAGCGGTTGACGGACTGTCCACGCGAGTCGATGTCGCTCTCCAGCCTCTCGCTGGGGAGCCGGACCTGGTACTCGAAGAGCACAATGTCAAGTTTGCCCAGCGCGGCGAAAGCGTGGACATGGCTGTGATGCTGAAGAATGTCGGCAATGGCAATGCTACTGGTGTCTCAGGCGTGCTGCAGTCATCTGACCCGTACGTGACGATAACTCAACCCAACTCGACTTTTTCGACCATCCCCGGACTCGGCGGTACAGCAATGTCAGTAACGGATTACGCTTTCACAGTGTCTCCCGCTTGTCCTCTCGATTATGTCGCCCAGATGCAGCTCCAGGTTTCTGCGTCGGGTGGGTACTCGAGCACTGAGGCGCTTGCTATTCTGGTCGAACCGATCATTGAAGACTTCGAAACCGCGAATTTCACAGCTGTGCCGTGGACGAGGGGCGGTGATGCCGACTGGTGGCTTGAGTTGGTTGATGTCCGCGAAGGAGTTTTTTCGGCTCGCTCCGGAGTGATCGGCAACAGCCAGAGTTCCAAACTGGAACTCGAGATTGACGTCGCCCAGCCGGGAAAGATTTGGTTCGATTACAAAGTGTCCAGCGAAGCCGGTTATGACTTCCTCCGCTTCTACATCGATGATGTTCAGCAAGGCTCCTGGTCAGGCAATCAGGGCTGGAGCGAGGTCGGCTTTGATATCACTCCTGGTTTACACTCCGTCGCCTGGTCGTACACTAAAGATGAATTCGCTTCCGACGGCCAGGACCGGGCACTGCTCGACCGGATCGTGCTGCCTGCGGTGATTAGCCATCTCGAGATCGTCACGAACGGCGCAATCGGCTGGACAGTTGATCGACCGCTCAGCTTGCAGTTGGAAAGCATAGGCCGCATGGGAACGGCTGCCTGGTCGGACAAGTACGGCGACCTGGCGGGCTCGTGGCTTACGCTCTCGAGCGGTGGGCAGCTTAGCGGCCTTCCCACCATGACCGGCGCGACACAGTTTACCGCCCAGGTCGAGGATGCCGCCGGTTCACCAGTGGAAAAGCCGATGACCGTCACCGTGAACCCCGGACCACAGATTCTGACACAATCCCTGCCGCCGGCGCATCGCGATGCACCGTTTCTTTTTCAACTCGAAGTCAGCGGCGGAACATCCCCCTATAGTTGGACCGAAAACACCGGGAACCTTTCCGGAACAGGGCTGACACTGACATCCGGTGGGTTGTTTTCGGGGACGCCAACGATAGCCGCCACGCTTGAGTTGAACCTGGCGTTAGTCGATGCCTCCGGAGCCGAGGACAATCAGCCTCTGACACTTTCGATCCTGTCCGGCTGCTGCACCGGGATTGTCGGCGATGCCAACAACGACGGCGCTTATGAACCGACAATCGGCGACGTGACCACTCTTATCGACATGCTCTTTATCACGACCCAGCCGGTTGTCTGCCTTGCCGAGGCCGATGTCAACCAGTCCGGAGGCTCAGATCCGACTGTTACAGATATATCGATCGGCGACGTGACCCTGCTCATCGACAACCTGTTTATCTCCGGCGTCCCCTTGCCGGAATGCCTGTAGCCGGGATGCAGCCGCTTAAGTCGCTTCCATGCGGTAGCGTGTCAGGGGGAGTTCCTCGTGGCAGTAGTCGCCATTACGGCGGGTGATGGTAGCCGGGCTGCCTGCGACGGTGCAGTTTGACGGGATATCCCGCATCACTACAAAACTGTTGGCGCCGATTTTGACGTTATCACCAACGGTAATCGGCCCCAGCAAGATTGCACCGGTGCCAATGAGCACGTTGTTTCCGATTGTCGGATGTCGCTTGCCGACGTGCTTGCCGGTGCCTCCAAGGGTCACGTTGTGGAACATGACGCAATTCTCGCCGATCTCGGTCGTTTCGCCGATCACGACGCCCGCACCGTGGTCGCAGAAATAACCTTTCCCGATGGTGGCGCCGGGGTGTATTTCAAGGCCGGTGAGAAAGCGGTTCATCTGCGACAGGAGCCGCGGTATGAATGGAATCCTGAGTTTCCAAATGAGGTGAATCCCCCGGTGGAACGTTATTGCCCACAGGCCGGGGTAAAGCAGGAACTCGATATTGCGACATGCCGGATCGTTACGATAACAGGCCCGGATGTCCTCGATCAGCGCAACCATATTCGATGTATATCGGCGGAAACAATCATTTACTGCTCAGCAAAAAGGGCCGTCGAGAGATACCGCTCTCCCGTATCGGGAACTACCACCACCACGGTTTTTCCGGCGCCGAGCTCCCGGGCCACTTGGAGCGAAGCCCAGACATTGGCCCCGGAGGAAATCCCGCAAAGGATCCCTTCCTCGCGAGTCATCCTCCGGCCGGTTTCAATAGCGTCAGCGTTTTTGACCCGGATGATCTGATCCACCACGTCTGGGTCATAGTTCTTAGGCACAAAGCCCGCCCCGATACCCTGTATTGGGTGAGGCCAGGGTTGGCCGCCGGAAAGCACCGGCGAGGCATCCGGCTCGACAGCGATGACTTTGCAGCCGTATTGGTCTTTTAGTACCCGCCCTGCGCCAGTTACCGTACCTCCAGTGCCAACCCCGACTACGAAGGCGTCGAGGTTGATGTTCCCCAGATCGTTCATGATTTCAGGGGCGGTTGTCTTGCGGTGGATCTCCGGGTTGGCCGGATTGTCGAACTGGGAAGGTACGAAATACCCCGGTGACTGGCCCATCTCCTCGACCTTCCTTATCGCGCCTCTCATGCCCTCCGGGCCGGGCGTAAGTACCAGCTCAGCGCCGAATGCTCTCAGTATGGCTCGTCGTTCGAGACTCATCGTTTCAGGCATTACGAAGGTGCAACGGTACCCCCTGACCGCGGCCACCATCGCCAGACCGATACCCGTGTTGCCGGAGGTCGGCTCAAGTATGGTCATACCCGGCTTGAGACGGCCGTCGGCCTCGCCCGCGAGAATCATCGACGCGCAAATCCGGTCTTTTACCGAACTGCAGGGATTGAAACTCTCCAACTTGGCATAGATTGTCGCCGAGTCGGCTGCTGGAATCCTGTTCAAGCGAACTAGTGGCGTGCGCCCGATCGCTTCAACGATATTGCTAAATCTCATGCTCTCTTCAATGCGTCCGGCGGGGTCGGCGCCCGACGAATATCGGGTCCAATTTAACCCGTTTCGCTTTCAGATGCTATCGGAATCTTGTCGAAACGGCAATTCGACTTTGACTATATCGGCATTGGTGAAAAATCGCCCAGACCCCTAAATTGGGGCAGCCCAGGAAAGGACCCAAGCCATGCAGTTACTCGACCTCCGCAACCGCCGCTTTGTAGGAGTCGACAACTATGACGATGGAGACGCCAGGAGAGATACCGTTTTCAACTACGATCAGAGCGGCGACATCGTCACCGCCACCTATTCCGGCGGACGCATCCGCCACGGCCAGATTTTGGCCCGCGTGACGCAGGACAATTCGCTGGAGATGACCTGGCAGTACCTCAACGTCGATGGTATCCTGATCGCAGGTACTTGCCGATCAGTTCCCGAGTTGCTCCCCGACGGCCGTTACCGCCTGCACGAAAGCTGGACCGTTACGGTTGGCCCCAATCAGGACGAATCAGGCACTTCCGTAATTGAGGAAATCAGATAACCACCCCTGTCGGGAAAAAGTCCTTTGGCGCCAGAACTCTCATCTACCCTACGCCCACCTGGGTCGTGTGTACGTACGACTCTAAGGGGAAGGCCAACGCTATGACCGCCGCCTGGGCTGGCGTCGTCTGTTCGCGGCCGCCTGCGGTTGGTGTTTCACTCCGAAAAGCGACCTATACCTATCAGTGTGTACTCGATCGCCGGGCGTTCACGGCCTGCGTACCGTCCGAAGATCATGCCCGCCAGGCCGATTACTTCGGCATCGCCTCGGGAAGAGACACGGACAAGTTCAAAGACACCGGCCTCACCCCAGTCCGCAGCCAGTTAGTCGACGCCCCGTACATAGATGAATTCCCCATGATTCTGGAGTGTCGGTTGATTCATTATCACGAGATCGGTCTGCATACTCAGTTTATCGGGGAGATACTTGATGTCAAAGTCGACTCGGACAAGCTAAATGGCGACGGCAATCCTGATATCGAGAAGATTCGCCCGATCATCTACTCCCCCGGTGCCCAGACCTACCACGCCATCGGCAAGCCACTCGGTCGACGTTACACGATAGGTAAGATCCTCAAGTAGAGGCGACTCCAGAAGTGGTGTCGGACGAATCTGCGCGAGAATCCCGCGTGTGCCGCCTGGTTCAGTCGAGGCCTACCGAGCAGACGTTTGCAGGTCCGCAAACACCGGTCTAGTCTGCTCAATCGCTGACCAGCCTGTTTCACTACGGAACAAAACAGCCCTCGCCCTTGAAGTGCGGGCTGAGATTGCGCCACGTAAGTCTTTGTGCGGCAGAGCTCCTACAATCCTTCTTTAGTTGGCCCAAGGTTTGAATTGCCCGCCCCGGCCCAGATGCCTTGTACATACGATTAAAGGAGACTTTGCGTTATGATGTTTGGTGGGGCTCATAGATTCACAGCTTCGGTCCTTGCCAGTCTCGCCTTAGTGTTCTTGGCAACCGAGGGTCAGGCGTCGCTGACGGCCGCAGACGCCACACCTACCTCGGTGACGCTTAACTGGACGGCTCCGGGCGATGATGGCACAACCGGTACGGCGTCGCAGTATGACATCCGGTACTCGTTGTCCACGATTACTGACGCCAACTGGGGTGCGGCTACTCAAGTGACCGGCGAACCGGCACCCGGTCCGGCCGGCACCGCCCAGCAGTTCGAAGTAACCGGCCTGCAGCCAAGTACGACCTACTACTTTGCGATTAAGACTGCGGACGAAGTCCCGAACTGGTCAACCTTGTCCAACGTCGTGGCTAAAGCCACTTTGCCCGAGGACTCTCCTCCGGCGGTGATCGCCAACCTGAGCGCCGGCTCGCCGACCGCCACGTCGCTTACCTTGACCTGGACCGCACCCGGCGACGACGGCTCTACCGGCACGGCTGCACAATACGACATTCGTCGATCTACATCGACTATCACCGCGGCGAATTGGTCCTCGGCGACCCAGATTACAGGCGAGCCCGCCCCCCGGGTGGCCGGGAGCGCCGAATCATTTGTCGTCACCGGATTGAATCCAAACACGACCTACTATTTCGCGATGATGACCGCGGACGAGGTCCCGAACTGGTCGGGCATGTCCAACGTAACCAGCGGCACGACGTCCACTGAGACCACGCCGCCGTCGGCAATCGCCAACCTTGGCGCCGGGGCGCCGACCGAGCATACGATCGAGCTGAGCTGGACTGCCCCTGGTGACGACGGCATGGCCGGCACGGCAGCCCAGTATTCGATTCGTTATTCGACCGCGTTCATAACCGAGGCGAATTTCAACGCTGCCACGCCGGTCGCCTCTCCCCCCGCGCCACTGGCAGGAGGCAGTTTCCAGAGCTACGTGGTTACCGGCTTGAACTCCGGCACGACTTATTTCTTCGCCATAAAGACCGCCGACGAGGTCCCCAACTGGTCGGCGATCTCGAACAACGCCACTCTTTCAACGTCGAACGACGCCACCGCTCCGTCGGCGGTTGCCAACCTCAGTCTGATTCTGCCGACCACATCCTCGCTGACTCTGATTTGGACGGCTCCGGGCGACGACGGTTCTATCGGGACTGCTTCTCAGTATGACATTCGCTATTCCACGTCGGTAATCACAGCCGCTAATTTTGCGTCGGCCACCCAGGTGACCGGCGAACCGCTGCCCAGAGCGTCGGGCACACCAGAGACGCTTTTGGTTGCTGGATTAACAGCAAATACGCGGTACTACTTTGCGCTGAAGAGTGCGGACGAGCGCACCAACTGGTCGGCTATATCCAACGTGCCGAACAACATCACCGCGCAGGACAACACGCCCCCGGCGCCGATTAACGACCTCGTGGCCGTTCCAGGCGAGAACAACGGCGAGATCAATCTCACGTGGGTTGCCCCTGGTGACGATGGTATGACCGGTACGGCGACTGCCTACGAGATTCGATACTCGCTCAATAACATCACCTCCGGTAACTGGGGTTCGGCCTTGCCATGGAGTTCGCCGCCAAACCCTACGCCCGCCGGCACCGCCCAGAGCACGACGCTCTCCTCGCTGGTGCCGGGTGAGACCTACTATGTCGGTATCAAAGCCTATGACGACGCCGCCAATCCGGCGGCGTTGTCCAATGTCGTTTCCTGCGAGGCCAGGTTTATCCTCGTCCTTAACAACGGCAACCTGGCCCAACCTACCTCCCCGCCTCCCCTGGCTGTCCTCCCCACCGCCCGGCCGGTACTGGTAGTCGAAAACGCCGACCCCTCGCCCGATAACGTGTACCGGTTCGAACTGGCAACCGACTCGAACTTTTTCGGGTTGGTTGCCGGCGGTGTGGTTGATCAGCATATCGGTACGACGACCTCGTGGCAGGTCAACCTTCCGCTTGTGTCCGAGCAGCAGTACTTCTGGCGCGTAGCGACCAACACCGACGGCTACAGCGAAACGTCGAGCTTCTTCGTTGACCCCTATGCTCACGCTTATCCAAACCCGGTTCGCTTCTCCGAAGTCGACGCCGCTACGTTTACCGATCTGCCCGCCGACGGGGAACTGCTGCTGACATCCATCTCCGGTTCCATCATCAGGCGCTGGACTAACCTGGTCGGCCAGGATATCGTTTGGGACGGTACCAACGAATCCGGCAACCGGGTGGCGTCCGGCACCTACCTCTGGTTCCTGCCCGACAGCGGCGCCCAGGGGAAGCTGATTGTGATCAACTGAGTCTACGCACACATCAACGATGTGAAGGCGATTGCAATAAGCTACTCATCCACTCCTTTTTACTTCAACAGTGACTTCAAGTATACTATTCTAACATAAAGTATCATGGCCGCTTAGGCTGCCCCTCGGCGCTTGGCGGCATTTGGCACGCGGGTTACTTTTGGACCTCTTTGAGGACTCCACATGGACCCGACCCTGGCCGAGATTTTCGCCAACGCTACGATCTACCAGCTCTCCGCGCTGGCTGGTCTCGCCATGTTCTTCGTGCTGATGGGAATCCAGGAGATCAGGGACCACAGTTCCCAGGGGTACCTATACGTGACCATCGCCCTGTTCCTGGCGATCGGCCACGGCGTACTTCTGGAAAACGCGATCACCTGCGATCCGCTCCTTCCCCAGTTGAACAATCTCGATTTCTGGCGCTGGCTGGTGCTACTGGTCGCGCCGGCCCTGATCGTTCTCTTCCTTGCCCGGGCCATAGTCAGTTTCGTTCGCTACGATGCCCGCGAGGGGCTTATCAAGACGTTTTTTGGACTGACCCTGATGTGCTACCTCTACATGGTCGGCTCCCACTGGCCGGTCGATATTCGCGGGATCGTGACGATCCTCTGGGTCGCGCTTCTTTTCAAAACCGAAATGGCGGTTACGAACTAGCGTCTGGTGGCCCACTCCGCCAGTGACGGATGGGGCAAACACAACCTCACGCGGATAGTCGCTGGCTTACGTCCTCGTCCGACAACATCGACGCCGGCACCCGGCTTGGTCTCCGACGGTTGCTCCGTCGGGAACCTGGCGGACTCTCCTGCCTATAATCGTTCTGTAGGATAGCCGAGCATGGCGCCGGTCCCGCCCAGCGGCGAAATCCGGCCCGGTTTATTCCGCCATTCGTGCTAAAGACAAAGCCAGGCGGCAACTTGACATAAACGGCGGGCCGGCCTATTATGGCGGACCGTTTTTCAAGGCAAGGGTTTGTTAGAGTTCGACATAGAGGAAGAAATGACTGCAAGTTCTCCACCCATTATGATTGAAACCCGCGGGCTGAGTAAGTTCTACGGTTCTTTCGTTGCAATCAAGGATATCACCTTCTCGATCCCGAAGGGGCAGATTGTCGCGTTCCTGGGGCCGAACGGCGCCGGCAAATCGACGACCATGAAGATCCTGAGCGGTTTCCTTTCCGCAAGTGAAGGCACGGCAGCGATCGCGGGACACGACGTGCGCACGCACCGTCTTGAAACTGCCCGGCATCTGGGCTATCTGCCGGAGAACGGCCCGCTCTATCACGACATGACGCCTTACGAACACATGAGGTTTTTCGGCGAGGCTCGCGGCATAACCGGAGAGACACTCAAGAGCCGGATGGAGGCGGTTGCCCAGCAGTGCGGACTAAAAGAGGTCTGGGAGAAGCCGGCCGGCAAGCTCTCGCGCGGATACCGCCAGAGAGTCGGTCTCGCCCAGGCGCTGCTCCATGACCCCGACGTGCTCATTATGGATGAACCTACCGCCGGACTGGATCCGAACCAGATTCGCGACTTCCGCGGTTACATTCGGAAGCTTGGAGAAACCAAGACGATACTGCTGTCCACACACATTCTTGGTGAGGTGACGGCAGTTTCGGACCGGGTGCTCCTGATTCATGACGGCCGTCTGGTTTTTGATGGCACCCCGACGGAGCTGCAGGTGGGCAAATCGCTCGAACAAACGTTTTATGAATTGACCAACTACGGGCGGGTGGCCTCCGTTGCCACGGCGGGAGGTGCAGTATGAAGCTCAACTGGCAAGTGATCTGGGCGATCTGCAAGCGCGACTTACGCAGCTATTTCTCGAGTCCCACCGGCTACGTGTTTATCACTCTGTTCATCTTTCTGAGCGCCGCGGCGGCCTTTTGGCAGCAGCGGTTTTTCGCGGACAACCTGGCCAATCTCGGGCAACTGAACTACTTCTTCCCGCTCATCCTGCTTTTCTTCATCCCGGCCCTCACTATGAATATCTGGGCCGATGAGCGCAAGCATGGCACCGATGAACTGCTGCTGACCTTGCCGGCTACCGATATCGAGGTTGTGTTCGGCAAGTATCTGGCCGGACTAGGTATCTATACGACATCGCTTGCCTTCTCGCTCAGCCACGTGATCGTGTTGTTCTGGCTGGGGCGGCCCGATCTTGGCCTGATGTTCGGCAACTACTTTGGCTACTGGCTGATCGGTGCGGCACTGATAGCGGTCGGCATGTTAGCGTCGCTGCTGACCTCCAACGCAACTGTGGGCTTCATTCTCGGGGCGCTGTTTTGCTCGTTCTTCGTTTTTGTCAATTCGGAGAATTGGACCCTCAGCAAAGCGCTCCAGGAGTGGTTGGGACCGGTGGGAGTTACCACGCATTTCACCGATTTCGCCCGCGGCGTGGTGAGCTTTTCCGGCCTGCTATACTTCCTGTTCACGGTCGCGGTGATGTTGTATCTCAACATAATCCTGCTGGGGAGGCGTCATTGGCCGTTGGCTGCCGACGGTTATCGCTACTGGGTCCACCAATTGGTGCGAGGAATTGCCGTCGTGGTGGCCGCGGTCAGCCTGGTATCGATTGTTGGCCGCACAGGAATACGGCTGGATGTTACCGCAGAACGCCTCCACTCTATTTCCGACAAGACCGGGTTTCTGCTTGACGAATTGAGCGAAGATCGACCTGTTCTCGTTCAGGCGTTTATCAGCCCCGAGGTGCCCCGGCAGTACGTGGAGACGAGGGAGAACCTGCTATCGGCACTCAATGAAATTTCCGCAGATGCCGGCGACAAGGTGCAGGTGCTTATCCATGACACCGAGCCGTTCAGCGAGGAGGCGCGCGACGCCCGTGAGAAGTTCGGCATTACGCCGCGCGAAGTGATGAGCCTGGAGAGCGCCCGAACCAGCACAATGCAGGTCTTCATGGGCCTTGCCTTCACCAGTGGGGCCGCGGAAGAAGTGATCCCGTTTTTCGACGTTGGCCTGCCGGTGGAGTACGAGTTAATACGGTCCATTCGCGTGGCGGCGGCCACGGCACGGAAGAAGATCGGCGTGCTGACGACAGCGGCCAAGCTGTCGGGTGGCTTTGATTTTCAGGCGATGAGCCAGTCGCCGCCGTGGGGCATTGTCCGAGAGCTGAAAAAGCAGTACGAGGTGGTGGATATCGCGGCCGATACCGAGATCGCTGAGGATATCGACGGCCTGCTCGTTGTGCTGCCGTCATCGCTCAGCCAGCCGCAAATGGACAACCTCAAGAAGCATATACTGGCGGGCAAGCCAACTTTGATTCTCGACGATCCTCTACCGGTGGTCAATATCAACCTCTCGCCGTTGATTCCCGCTGACGCACAAACCAACCCGTTCCAGCAGAATCGCGGTCCTACGCCCGATCCAAAAGGGAACATCGGCGAGCTGATGAACGCGATCGGCGTGCGCTTCGATCCGAGCAGCCTGGTCTGGGACACCTACAACCCGCATCCCGATCTTGGGGCGGTGCCGCCGGACATCGTCTTTATTGGACAAGGCAACGGAGCGAGCGAACCGTTTGCCTCGGGCAACGCCGCCAGCGCCGGCCTGCAGGAAGTGGTGGCCATGTACCCCGGCCACGTGTTCAGCGCCCGGAGCGAGTTCACTTTCAAGCCGCTGCTGCACACCGGGCGCATCGCCGGAACGGCGTCCTGGTATCAAATGGTGCAGCGCAGCTTCTTCGGTCTGCGCATGAATCCTAATCCGCCGCGCCAGCAGTCGCCGGAGTCGTTTATTTTGGCGGCCCACATCAGTGGTGAGCGGCAGGTTCCCTTTGATACGACCCAAGCCGGCAAACTGCTGGGAGGTGCCAATCCCCTGGCCGACAGCATGGTCACTCAGAAGGTGAATGCGATTGTCATCGCCGATATAGACCTGATCTCCGACCAGTTCTTCATGCTTCGCGAGCAGGGGCTTGGAAACCTTCAGTTTGATAATGTATCTTTCGTGCTCAACTGTATGGACTTTCTGGTGGATGACTTATCGTTTATCGATCTGCGCAAGAAGCGTATAAAGCACCGCACGCTCGAAAAAGTCGAGAACCGTACGCGCGAATTTGTCGAACGGCGGCTTAGCGAAGAGAGCCAGGCTGAGGAACAGGCAAAGCAGGCTCTGGCCGAGGCCCAGGGCAGACTGGACGCCAAAGTCGCCGCGCTGCGCAACCGGGAAGACCTCGACGAGCAGACCAAGCAGATCATGGCCCGCAACCTGCAGGAAGTTGAAAGCCGCCGATTCGAAGTCGTTAAAGCGAATATCGAATCGCAAAAACAAGCTACCATTCAGGCAAGCAAAGAGAACATGGAATCAGCTCTTCGCAGCATACAGACCAGAATCAAGACTCTGGCCGTGGCGTTGCCGCCGATCCCGGTGCTGGTCATCGGTATCGTCACTGCGGTGAAAAGGCGCAGACGTGAACGTGAGGGCGCGATCGCCGCGCGGAGATTGAGGAGCTAAACCATGAGCGAACTGAAAATCACCGGCCTATTTGCGGGGACCGCATTGATACTGGGTCTCTTGGCGTTCCTGCTGTCACCGGGCAGGATTACCCCCGAGGCGTTCAGCGACCAGGGCGAACCATTCTTCCCGATGTTTACTGATCCCAACCAAGCCACGACATTGGAAGTGGTCGAATTCGACGAACAATCCGGCTCCGCACGACCGTTCAAAGTCACCTTCAAGGACGGCCGCTGGACGATTCCGTCGCACCACGACTATCCTGCCGACGGCAAAGACCGACTGGCTAAGACGGCTGCAGGAGTGATCGATATCAAAAAGGATGATTATCGAACCAATCTCGTATCGGATCACGAAGCCTGCGGCGTGATCGATCCCACCGACCAATCGGCGCCCGGACTCAAGGGGCGCGGTAGCCGAATTTCGCTTAAGGACAAAGACGGAGGCGCGCTGGCCGACTTCATCATCGGCAAGAACGTGCCCGAACGCGAGGGATTCCGATTCGTCCGCGTCCCCGGCGAGAATCGCGTTTATGCCTCGCGCGTAAACCTCGATATATCGACCCGGTTTACAGACTGGATCGAGGCGAGTCTGCTGGAGGTGCAGGCGCCCAAAATCGAGCGCATCCTGCTTGACAGCTACTCCATAAACGAGCGCACGCTCTCGCTCGTACCGGGTGAGAAGATCGACCTGGTGTTCACGGACAACGTCTGGTCCACCCGCTCGCTCAACAAAGGAGCCGAGCTGGATACGTCCAAAGTTCGGACGCTGGCCCGTACGCTGCAGGATTTGACTATTGTCGGAGTCCGCCCCAAGCCGGCGGCTCTGTCAGCCGGCCTCAAGGGTGCGGGCCGTTCGCTGGAGATGACCCAGGAGGATCAGTATTCGCTGCAGAGCAAAGGGTTCTACATCGCTCGCCAGGACGGGCGCCTGCTGTCTAACGAGGGTGATGTCAAGGTCTACAGCTCCGATGGGATCGTGTACACACTCCGTTTCGGCGAAGTGCTCTACGGCTCCGGTCTGGAAGTGACCGCAGGTTCGTCGGAGGAGTCCCGTAAGGCGGGCGGCGGGCAGGAACAGGCGGCAAATCGCTACCTCTTCCTCACATGCGAGTTCGATGCCGGTTACTTCCCTCAGCCGCCGAAGCCGGCCTCCATGGATTTCCAGAACAAGCCGGATTCTGCGCTGACGGACTTCGACAAGACCTGCAAGGAGCAGCACAGCAAGTACCAGCAATGGGAGCGCAAGGTGCAGGCCGGACGCGACCTCGCCGCGCGTCTCAACGCCCGTTTCGCCGACTGGTACTATGTCATCTCCGAGGATAGCTTTAAGAATATCCACCTGAGCAGGGCGGAGCTGACGAAGATTTAGCCTCCCTGGCCGACACTGACTGCGTCGGAGCCAGGCGTGCGTGGTGGAAGCACCGAGGTTGTCCCCTGGGTTGCGTTTGATACATCAAAACCGGCCCCTCGGTTCGAGAGACCGGTTTTGAGTCAATGCCTGTTCGGATCTTACGGGTTCCGATCGAGCTACGACCGCTTCTCCAGCTCCCGAACCCGCTTATCCAACCGCCATAGATAGAAGAACAGCCCCAGCCAGATCAGCAGGGTAACTGCTAAAGCAACATAATTTCCGTCCATCTAAAACTCCCTCTCCAAGTGCGCCCGCTCGATCCGCTTCACCCGGAGCGCCAGGCTGAACATCCACCAAAAGAGCGCCGTATACAGCGCCAGTGATACTCCGAAGATGGTTCCGACAGTCAGTCCCATAGTAAACCGCAGGTTCTGGTCGACCACCGAGTCGGCGGGGTGCAGCGACGGCATAATCCTTGGTACAACAAAGATCAGAAACGGCACGGTCAGAAAGGCGAATATCGAATAGACTGCCGAGAGCGCCGCCCGCTTTTCCGGTTCGTCAATCGCGTTGCGCAGCGCGAAATACGCGGCGTAGATGAGCAGCAGCACGAAAATCGAAGTCTCTCGTGGGTCCCAGTTCCAGAATGATCCCCAAGTGACCTTGGCAAAAGTCGCGCCCGTCACAGTCGCCAGGAAGCAGTAGATGAAGCCCAGCGATGCCGCAACTACGGCCCGATCGTCCTCGACTATCTGACGGCGTCGTAGAAACCGGATCGAGAAAATCATCGACAGCGCAAAGGCGATCACGCAGACCCACGCCTGGGGGATGTGGTAGTAGAAGATACGGCTGGCCTCGCCGATCTGCCTTTGCGGCGCGGGCGTGACAAAACTGGCGACAATCATCGCCGACATCGCCACGTATATGAGCAGTTTCCACCACATGATCGAATCATCGACCGCTTCAGTCGATTCAGGAAGGTATTCGGGGAGCGGAGAAAAGCAACAAGATTTGGGGACGACCAGACCGGTGCACTCAAGGGGCGGCGAAACCCGCTCGAAATCCGGTCCGCCGCAGCTGTGGACACTCGCCTAAGCTATGCGCCCAGGACCTGCGCCGCTCTTTGGTAATCCTCCGGCTTCACCCAGAGGACATAGCCGAAGCGCCCGCTGCCGTCCGCAACCCCGTTGGCCGCGTGAACGTTTATGCTTGCAACGCCCAGTTTACGGTGTAGCTCCACGATCGCACCGACATCGTCCTGCCCCTGCACGAGAAACGCCCACTTGGGACCGACCAGATTAACGCCTGCCTCTTTGACCGCGGCAACCAGCGCCTTGGGGTCGTCGGGCACGAAGTCGAGTTGAGATCGACCGCCGCCGGTCGGAAAGGCGGTGAAGGCAATGAGGTTGACATTTTTCTGGCGAAGGTGTTCCAGCAGCCAGTAGCCGGTGCCGTGCTTATCTTCGACCGCACAGTAATAGTATTCGACACGCTTGATTTGGACAGCCATAATGGGCCTCCTGAAACCAATATACCGAGCGCGACCAAATTAGTCAACGGGAGTTATCGCTTGAGCGCCGAGAGACCGCCCGAAGCGTGGTCACCGCACCGGAGGCCCCACAGACAGGTAGGTCGGTGTTCCGAGGCCAGCCACAGGCGGGCCGAGAAACCCGACATTCATATCAGAATCTCACCACATCGCAAGCCGATGCGGTACCCGGCTAACGATGACTCGAAAAATAATTCCTGCGTCCACCGAAGGCGGAGTGAGCAGCGGGCATGCTATTCCTTCTGAATCTCCTCCGCCTTCTTCATCTCGTCCATGGCGGCGCCGGTCTTTTCAACAATCGTGTGTATCTGAACCACGATCGCGGAGTCCTCGGATTCACCGATGCTTATTTCACCGCCGCTGAATTTCACATCCTCCCACCTTACCTTGTCCAACGGTATCTGCTGCCATGCCTGACATAGCCCGCACACATACAGCTGCTTGGCAGGATCGAATTCCTTCCGGCGCTTTTGCGACTCGGCCCAGGCGGCCCTGTATTTCTCTTCCCACTCCGGCTTATACGTAACCACCTGGACGATACCATTCTTAATCTTGAGGCTTTCCCAAGCCAGGTTTTCCATCAACCCTTCGGACTGGGGCAGCGGCTGACAGAAGTAGCAGTTGGTCATGTCCAGCCATTTGGTAGCAGCGGGTTCCTCGGCCTGAATCGCGAAACCGATCAGGGTGAAAACCGCCAACGGTAGCAACACGAACATCGCTTTACGCATCTGTCTCTCTCCTTATGGGTTTGAGCCATCTTCGATCTTGCGGACGACGCTTCCCCGTCCCGCGAGGATTATCCTGTACTTTTCTGTCTAACTTATGCCATTGCTGAATCAGAGCGCAAGGACTTTAGCGGAGTCATCTACTTGGTGCCCCACCCCTTGGGTCTTTTTACAGTCTCAACCCATCGCGAGGGGCGGGGCACCAGGCATCGCCTTGAGCGAAGAATTGACTGCTCAATGTACCGCAGACATTAAGTTCTTGCTGCCGGTCTCTCAGCGGATCAAAGACACTTGCCCCACCACCCCCTGTAGCCTCTTGAGTATTTCGATATAGCGCTTGAAATAAATGTGGGCAACCTGGTTTATTATCTCGAAGCCGACAAGAGAGTTCCTCTTGAGCAGCTCCCGGAGGGGCTTGGCCTCTATTGAGAGAACCTCTGTTGCCTCGACACATTGCGCTGTAGCCGTGTAGCGAGGAGAATCAAGCAACGGTGATAGACCGAACAGCTCTCCCTTCTCAATCTTCGATATCACGAGGCTGAAGTCCTGACCTTCAGATGGAAGGCGGAGATCGACTGCTCCTTCCATTAACATGTAGATGTGACCGGCCGGGTCATTATGCGAGAAGATCACGTCATCGGCGTCAAATTTCTTCACCGTCGAAAAGTCACTTATTCCGTGCGCCTGGTCCACGCTAAGCGACCGGAACAGGTCGTGACCCTTCAATATTCCATCAAGGCTCATGGTCTTCCTTCCTTTCTCCGGAGTAGTTTTTATCCCATTCGTTTGCATCCTTCTCGAGGATACCTTTATATACACGCAGAGGCGTGGTGATCCGAGGTGCGGGCAATTGCCGTTGTCGGGTCAGTGACGAAAGGTCACCGGTGAATAAAGGCATCCTTCATTAAGAAGATAAGGTGGTCGACACTTACATACAAGACATTTGTTGTTACGGACCATCCAGAATGCCCGCCCCTTGAGGCTTGTTGAGCACGCTCCAAAACGTCATCACGAGTCCGCCTTTTGCGGACATGGCGATCTCCGCCTGGTGGGCGGCAGACGCTTGCCCCGGACATGATCCGGTGTCCTCGTCTACCCCGAAGTAGGTCGAAGTGCCTAAATCATCGCCTAAGGCGGGTGCCGAGAAGCCCGGCACCTGCGGCACAATCTCAACCCACTGCAAGCGGCTGGGGCACCCGGCTCCCATATGCTCAAGTACTTCACCAGTCGTTCCATTCACGGGCAGATCCCTCATAGCTCAATCTTGTCTATCCGCAAAGCTACATCGTCTCGACCACAATAGCAATTGTAACTCGACCATCGCCACTGGCCCGGCTCGGATACCAGACCCCG
>JBFMGC010000007.1 GCA_040752815.1 Candidatus Zixiibacteriota bacterium | reverse complement strand
GCATTCAAGCCTACGTATGTTTACGACTCGCTGATCGAGGAAGGCATCGAGTTCGAAACTCTCGATCGGCTCCGGCACGAGTTTGGAATTGTACTTGCCGCTTGAAACGGTCAGGTCGCCGGAGAAAGCCAACGCTTCGACATCGCGAACCGGACCGGAGAACTTGAGATCGAACTTGCTGCGTCCGGCGAGGTCGTGGGATTGGCCGGCGGGGAGAAACGGCGCTGCAATGGCCAGATCCATACTTCCCGCCAGTTCGCCGGCGATGCGCGGATTGGCGAAATCCTCAACGGTCAGATAACCCTTTAGCGGCTGCTTGTCGAAACTGCCTTCCTCGATATTGAGACGGAGTTTATTGGGATCGAAATCGACCAGGCATCTCTTGAAAGCCAGCTCGCCGGGGAACTTCCGCCCTCTCATCCGCACGTCAGAAAGAGCCATGCTCCCGGTGTAAAGCCAGCCGGCTTTGGCCTCGGCGCTATCATATGACAAATCTACATCGACCGCAAAGTCACCGCTCAAAGTGTAGTCGGCCAGCTTGGCGCGCTGTTCGGCTGACAGCAGGGACAGGGCATCAGCAAGGGCGATCTGATCTGACGATACATTCAGGCTCGCGGTGGCGATATCGGGCAATCCGGTCACAATACCGCTGAGTTTCACTGGTAATTGGTTAATACTTGCCGTGATATTCTCGACCGTGAGCGTTCGTTCCGAAAGGTCGTAAGCCGCGCGATAGTTCATTTCCAGGGCCAGCATCGGCAGCGGCTTCTCACGCTGAACCTTGATCGTATTAGCAACCAGGCGACCCCAGCCTTCGTACATGCCCTCGCGCGGATAGGCCAGCGACGAGGTCAAGTCCAGCCCGGTGATATCTATCATCGTGGCCGTGCTGTCATCACGAAACGAGACCGCGCCGTCCTTTATTTCAAGTGCTTCGAACGAAATCGCCAGAGCCGCGGCCTGCCCCTCCGGCGGAATCGCTTTGGCCTCCTCCGGTATCGCCGTGGTATCAGCCGGCGCGAACGTGTAGTTCATATCTCCTGATTCGACTTTGAGCATCCGAACCACCGGCCTTTCGATCACCAGGCGATCAAACCTGATGTCACCCGATAAGAGCGGCAGCAGTTGCATCTTGAGGTCGATCTTCTCGGCTGTCAGAAACGCAGTCGAATCAAACCCGGCCGGGTTTCCCATCTGCACCTGCTGCAATTCGACCCCGAAACCTCCCCAGATGGAGATATCCAGCCCGCCGACTGCGATCGGCCGCCCCAGCGCCGCGGTGCCCTTTTCGACAGCCATCGCCTTGATAGTTTCCACCGGCAAGAAGAGCTTAACGGCCAGGACCAGCAACAGCAACAGGACGACGAACACGCCGGCCACCCAGAGCAGTATCTTCGCGAACTTCTTCATTTCAATCCACGCTTTCGGAAGCGGTTGTTATCGCTTGGACTCACGGACCGGAACAAAAGTTCCGGACCACACAGTGACAAGTTTGAAAAGTGCGATCCGGGGCGCCGGGTCGTCAGCCGGATGTCCTCCCGCGCGGCAGGCCTAGGTCGGTCGATGACTCGACACAGTCTCCCATAGGTCGTGGTGGACGACGGCGTCCACCACGCACGGTATTTGTCTGGACCTCTTCTCGTACAGATGCCAACTTACGCTTTGGAGGGAACCTTTAGAAGTCGACCGATTCACCCGGCTTGAGTATTACCGCTCTGCCGTCACCCACCTTCCTGGCAAACTCCCTCGGATCGGCGTGGATAATCGGGAAGGTGTCGTAGTGCATCGGTACGACCTTCTTAGGCCGGAGGAATTCAACAGCCTTCACAGCGTCATCGATGCCCATCGTGAAGTTGTCGCCGATAGGCAGGAAGGCCAGCGCGATGGCATTCATCTCGCCAATCAGTTTCATGTCATAGAACAGGCCTGTATCGCCTGAGTGATAGACGGTCTTCCCACCTATGGTCACGAGAAAGCCCACCGGCGGGCCGGTGTAGATCGAGGCATCCGGTCCGTAGCCGCCGCCGTGGTGGGCGATAGTCAGTTTGACCCGGCCAAAACCGAAGTTCGCGGCCCCGCCGATATGCATCGGGTGAGCCTTCGCGCCCTGCTTACCCACCAGATTGGCGATCTCAAAATTGGCGATGATAGTCGCGCCGGTTCGCTTGGCAATCGCGACTGCGTCGCCGATGTGATCACCGTGGCCATGTGTGACCAGCACGTGGGAAACATCGACCGCTTCCGGCCGCATGGCGGCCTTCTCGTTTCCAGTCAGGAACGGATCGATAATAATCCTGTGCTTGCCGTCCGCGAGCATCACACAGGCGTGTCCCATGAAAGTGGCTTTAGGCATAGGGAACTCCTTGTCTCTACCTGATCGTTTCTCGATTCAATCGGAAGCTAATGGCGCGTGGAGGGCTTGTCAATCGGCCAGAAACTGTGCAACCGCCGGACACTGACTACGCGATCACCCCGCCGGCAAGCACCGTGTCGCCCGAATAGAGCACGACTGACTGCCCGGGTGTAATCGCTCGCTGCTTCTCGCGGAAGACCAGGCGAAGGCACCCGCCCGGGAGTGCTTGGGCCACGGCCTCGGCAGGCTTGTGCAGATAACGAATCTTCACTTCGCACCCGAGCGACACCACCTCCGAGTCGGTAATCTGGGGCGGCGGCTGGGCAACCCAATTTACTTTTTCGGCAATCAGTTCGGTTTGAAGCAACTGGTCCTCGTCGCCGACAACAACCCGGCCGCTCTCCGGATCGATTTGTTGCACATAAAGGGGCGTGGGATGGCTGACCCTTAATCCTTTGCGCTGGCCGATCGTGAAGAGCTCGGTGCCGTCGTGAGTACCAAGCACTTTGCCCTGGGAATCGACTACCTTACCGGGGTGGAACGAGACGTCATGCGTCTCGGCGTATTCGCGAAGAAACCGGCGGTAGTCATCATCGGCCACAAAACAGATTTCGCGCGACTCCGGCTTTTCGGCGGTACGGAGGCCGTGGTGACGGGCGATTTCCCTGACTTCGCTCTTGAGCAATCCGCCCAACGGCATCAGCGTGCGCGAGAGCGCCTCCTGGTCGAGTCCCCAAAGCACATAAGATTGATCGCGCGTGGCGTCAACCCCCTTGCGAATTCGCCAGCGGCCGTTGTCGCCGCGGTCAACCTGCGCGTAATGCCCGGTAGCGATGTGCGAACAACCGAGTTCTTCGGCCTTATCCAGAAAAGCGTCCCACTTTACTTCGCTGTTGCAGCGCACGCAGGGATTGGGGGTGCGCCCGGCGGAATACTCGGCCACAAAATTCTCGATAACGGTCTTCTTGAACGGGGCCGACAGGTTCAGCACGTAGAATGGAGCGTTTATTTTGTCACAGACAAAACGGCAATCGGTGATTGAATCCAGACTGCAACAGCGACCGTCGCGATGAATATCCCCGCCGACATCGACATAGTCCCACAGCTTCATGTGCGCCCCGATAACCTCGTACCCCTGCTCTTTCAGCAGGAGTGCCGTGACCGAGGAATCGACACCGCCGGACATGGCGACTAAGACACGATTTGGGGTATTCACTACAGTTCCCTGTCGGGACCGTGAAGGTCCCGACCTACACACTACACCTGTTTACCGTACACCGGGGAGAGGTGGCGAAGTCGCTGTACTACCGGCCCGATTTTGGCGATCACGAAATCGATCTGCTCGCGGGTGGTGGAACGACCCATCGAGAAGCGGATCGCCCCCTGCGCCTGGATTTTCGGCTTGCCCATCGCTACGAGAACATGTGACGGTTCTGTCGCGCCTGAGGTGCAGGCCGATCCCGCCGAGCAGGCAATACCCTCGAGATCCAGAGACAGGACGATCGACTCACCCTCGATACCGGCGAAGGAGATGTTCACTGTTTGCGGGATGCGGTTGGTACGCGGGCCGTTCAGAGAAACATCCGGCACGCTTGATATCACCTGGTCGATAAAGTACTCAGCCAGCTCGTACAGACGGCGGAAGTCTTCGTCACGCCGTCGCTCGGCGATCTCCAGCGTCTTAGCCAGGCCGACCGCCCCGGCGACGTTCTCAGTTCCGGGACGGCGCTTCTTCTCGTGAGAGCCGCCGTAGAAGAGCGGAGCGATCTTGACTCCCTTACGGATGAAGAGCGCACCGGTTCCCTTGGGGCCGTAAATCTTGTGACCGGTCAGAGAGAGCAGATCGACTCCGAGGTCCTTGACATCCACTTTTATTTTCCCCATGGACTGTACCGCATCAGTGTGAAACAACACACCCTTCCCGCGGGTGACTTGCGAGAGGGCGGCAATTTCCTGAACGGCGCCGGTCTCGTTATTGGCGTGCATCACCGATACCAGGGCGGTCTGATCGCTGACCAGTTTCAGCAGGTCATCGGGCGATGAAAATCCGTCACCGTCGACCGGCAGTATATCCAGCTTGAAACCTTCTTTGTGCGTCAGATGTTCGGCCGGTTCGAGCACGGCATGATGCTCGGTCGCGCCGACTATTAAATGGTTCTTCTTCCCCTTGAGCTGATAGGCTGTGCCGAGCACAGCAATGTTGTCCGATTCGGTGCCGCCCGACGTGAAATACAGCTCGGATGGATCACAGTTAATGAATGTGGCAATCTGCTCCCGGCTCTGTTCGAGCGCGACTTTCGCTTCGCGCCCGAAACCGTGAACCGAACTGGCATTGCCGAACTGACGTCCAAAATACGGCAACATGGCGTCGACCACCTCCGGATCAACCGGCGTGGTGGCATTATGATCGAGATATATCCTGTCCATCGTCATTTCCATACCTTGTGAAACCGCGCCGGCAAGGTGAGAGTGCCCGACCCGCCGACCGCCGGAGGATGGGTCTAAAACGCGTACAATATAGTGAAATGCCAACGGTGCGAGTAATCAAAATCGTCGTGGGCAAGCTGCTCGGCGTAGTCGACTCGGATCGGGCCGGCCGGGGTGACTAACTGAAAGCCCAGGCCATAAGCAACCGCCAAATTGTTCAAACGGATAGCCTGCTCCCGCTGGAAAGCGTTCCCGACGTCAACAAACACTGACTGCCATATAGGGAACTCGGTCATAAGATCGCCTACCAGCGGCAGGACCGTCAGAAACTGGAGAGTCTTCCAGCGGAATTCCTGGTTGAACACCAGTGTATAATTGGCACCGAGCGGGGCGCCGTCGGCGTCGAGCGGCCCCAGGCGGTTTTCTTCGATCCCTCGGACCGTGCTCGCGCCGCCCAGATAAAGCGCCTGATCAACAGGTACGGCCCGAGTGTCGCTATAGGCTTCGGCCCAGGCTCCGCGCACTCGCGTAGCGGCGATCCAGCCGGGCCACACTTGCCGATACCGTGACCAACTCGCCTGCAGTTTGAAAAAGTCGGCGTCGCCACGCAGGAAACCGCCATAGACATCGCCGCTGAACTCAGTGACCGAACCGCGCCTCGGCACGAATAGATCATCGCGGCTGTCACGGCGCAGGGTCAGGTAGACTTTGCGGCGAGCCGATATTCCTTCTTGTTCCTTGACGAGAGGAATCTCCGACTCGGGGATATCGGACAGCTTTACTTTGCGGTACTCCAGTCCCAGGTTGGCCCGCAGCTTGCGCCCGAACCAACGCGAGAAGGCCACCGAGACGGCCCAGGATTCCTTGTCGAAATCTTTGACCGGGTCTTTGAGACGGGGCTGATAGTCAAGCGCCAGCACCATGCGAGTCCGGGTTCCGACAAACCAGGGCTCCTGGAAACTGGCCCGGATGCGATTGTCCAGAAGCCGGGTATCCTGGCCCGCGGAGAACGATAGATCGAGTGAACCTTCTATCGTCCGGCTTCCCCACACGTTGCGCTGTCCCGCGCCGGCAGAAACGTCCCATACCAGGTCTCGGACTTCGGACTGGGCCGCACCGAGACGAAGCGTCATATAGGCGCTTTTCCTCTCGCTCACCCTAAGTAGGAATTCCGGATTCAGGCTATCGCGAGAATTCGGGGCCGGGCTCAATTGAAAAGTCGTGAAGTAACCGGACTCAAACAGCCGTCTCTGCGATTCAAGTATGTCATCGCGTCGGTACACGGCTCCCGGCTTTATTTTTAGTTCGCGCAGCGCTACTTCGTAGTCGTCGTACTCATCGGTGCGCCCGTATCGGTTCGTTCCATCGGAAAGTGGATTGGCTACCTCGACAATTACGTTCCCGAAATGCACCAGCGAGTCAGACTCAACATTATAGACGATGCGGCAGCTCGAGGGCAGACTGCCGGGGTCGATGGCGTATTCGATTCTGGCGTAGGGGTGGCCGCGATTAGCCAGAAACGCCTTCATGGCCGTTTCGGTATCTTTCAGTTGAAACAGATTGGCCGGTTCACCCGGCTTCAGCTTGGACAGGATTTCGAGCAGGCGGGCCTGAAACCTCCGATCGTAACCACCCTGCAGATGAGTGCTGCCGACGAAGAACTGCGGGCCCTCCGCAATTGTGATATTTACAACCGCGGCCGAGTCGCCCGGGCGGAGAGCATAGGAATGTTGCACATGTACATCCAGGAATCCGTTCGTCAGGTACAGGTACTTGACCTCGAGCGTGTCACGTTGACGGGTTTCGGGTTGCACCCGGCTACGCCTGTCCCCCTTCAGGGCTAACCAGAAATCTCGCGTTCGAGAATACAGGTGCTTGCGAATTCTGCCATCCGAAAAATACTGGTTGCCGTCGATCACAATTTCCTTAATCGGTCGGTTGCGCGCCCAGCGGAGAATCGACCTGTCTACCGGCTGGGCCTCTACTATCGTGGCCAGCGCTATGATGAATGTGAAAGCCAGCAGTCGTCTCACTTGAACTCCCAGTGCATCTTCAAGTTGAGACGGAAGCTCTCCCCTTCATCGGGATCGTCGTCGCGCAGTCCTTCGAAAAGCAGATTTCGGCTGACACGAAATTCAAAACCGGCCTCGGGCAGTTGCTGAAACTCGACTGATGATCGACCCCAGAGATACAAGTTGGATCCGGCGTATTTGCCTACCGTCACACGAGTCTGCGCCAGATCGAGATAACCCTCGTACGTCGGGTCGATCTCAAACGTCTCCACTCCCAATCGCCGCGTGCCGATCTGCGAGAATTGCGAGGACAGGAGTTGGGAAAATCGCTCCTGGAAGGCACCGGCTGACGATGCTTCTCCGTAGTAATTCGCTACAATCAGCGGCACGATTGCTTCGTAACCAAGCGGGGCGTCTTCCTGGCCCTGGAGGAAGAAAGCAAACTCCGGCTTGTCCAGCGTGCCCGTGACATGCACCTTGAGATCCTCATAGCTGCGCTCGCCCGCAGACGTACGTGCCAGCGGGATGCGGGTGGTGGCCCAGATGTCGAGACGGGGATTGGGGTACTCGACATCTTCGAATATCACGCGCGCTGAATCGGCGCTGATTCTGAAAGTCTTATCGAACAGATAGCCGCGACCTCGAAGAATTTCCAGATTGCCTACGAAGCGATACCTGCCGTTTTCTCTAATGATATTCAAATACCCCGCGAATTCAGCGTCGATGTCCTGGTTCTTGATCCAGTAGTTGGCGGGTATTTCGATGAGAATATCCAGGTCCCAGGTATTCTCGCCGGAGAGCGCCATCATCAGCGGCGAACCGGCGTTTTCGTCGGCGAACTCCACCAGGTATCGACCTTCAACCATGGTCAATCTGCCGGAAACAGTGGGCGGCGTCACACCGCGAACAAAGAGCGTATCCATCACGATGCCCCCGATATCGTCAAGATCGTAGGTGAAGGGAAACGGTTGGGGGATGATAACGCGGATGTTATAGGTGAAGCTGTCGATCGCGTTCACGGTCAGATCGCCGGAGAGGTCGGCAAAGGCACGGCTGCGGCCACCCTCGACTTTGACATAGGTTCGGACATCATTGATCAGAATCTTGTTGTCCTTCATGCTCAGCGAGGCGGAATCGGTATGAAGTATCTCTGCGAGATCGAGATACTTGAGGCGGCCGTTCTTCAGATACGCGTGGCCGTCCAGATGCGGACGCCTGGGCGTGCCGTCGAGATGAAAGTCGGCATAGAACTCCCCCTCGATCTGCTCCACCGACGGAAGCAGCAGCGGCACCAGCCGGAAAGCGCTGTCAACATCGGCGGCTGTGACTCTCAGATCAAACGGCAGATCGAGCAGACGTTTCTCGACATCGGTAGAGAACGCAAGATCGGCATAGAGCTGTCCCTCGGCCCGGTAACGGCCGTGTAACGAGGACATGACGAGACTGTCTATAAGCACCAGCGAATCACTGTATCGAGCGCTGCCCGTCAGGCGGCCGAGTCCCTCGCCCCGGAACCGGATGGAATCCACAAGACCGGTCAAAGTGATCCGCGGGTTCACGAGGGTGCCGGATAAGTCGGCTTCAGCCGAGAGCAACCCATCCAACTCATAGTTCTTCTGTAGCAGCTTCAGCCACGGCGCGAGCACAATTCCCGAGGCCGCTATGTTCAGGTCCATCGACTCGTCATAATTGACCCGGCGCTGCACCGAAAGAGAAGTCTGCCCTTGCGTAATCGTGGCGTTGTGAAAATCAAATCCAACCGTGTCGATCGCGACGAGCATCTGCGACCGGTTGTGATACAACCGATCGAGAACCGCCAGGCTCATAGTATCCAGGGTCAGCAGCCAGGGGTACTGCCCCTGGTCGAGCATCCCCCGGGCGCTGACGCTGGCGTAGGGGTTGAACATGGCCACCGTGTCTATGTGCACGAGCGTAGAATCAATTGAGAGGTGAGCGTAAGTGCTGTCCAGCGGCACCTGCCAGGCGGCGCCTGACTTCAGGCGGACGTCTACGCCCCCTTGGCGACCGGTGAGAAAGCGTCTTATATCAAACTCCGAGTACGCGCTGTCCGCATATAACCCGTAAATCCAGAGTGAATCGGACCAGAAGCGACCGGCAAGGTCGGGGTCTGCTGTCCGGCCCGAAAGAATTGCGTGTGCCCTCCCCCGCCCGCCCGGCTGATCGATAAAGAGCTTATCACGATAGCGATCGAGATTGGCCAGGTCCGCCTCCACCTCGAGCAACATCTCCCCACTGTAGTCTATCGATCCGAGAACATCGAATCGATTCTCGAAATAGTCTACTGAGAACGACGTTGGGAACGTCAGCGAATCAGTCGTGACTATTATTGCACCCCTGGCACGCTGAAGCGGGTATTCATCGAACGAGGACTCATACAGGTTGACATCAAGGTGCAACACCAGCGTGGCGTTGGAAAACGACTCGCCTCGAAGTGCCAGCCGCCCGGTAAGATCGGACCGGAACGTCCGCGGCACGATCTGGTTGAGATCGAGATTGCGCACGTCGGCATCGAGGCGATACTCTTCCGGTGACTTTCGAAAATCGACCTGCCCGGTACCGTCGATCCCGCAGTTGCCCAGGATAGTGCCGTACAGCGTATCGAGATCGAGCACCTTGTCGGCGAAATGAAAATCGATCACCAGGTTGCCAAAATCGGCAAACAAGAAATCGCCGCCGATATTCATGTGGCCGCTTAGTTTCTTTCCGGCGAACGAGACTTTGCCGTTGGCGTCAATCTCGCCGCGCAGCTTGCCGCCGAACAGACGACTGATGTCTGCCAGAACCAGCCCGTCGGCAGCCACCTCCGCTTCACCGACCATTGTTTTGATATCCAGCGCACCGTTTGCTTTCAGGCGCGTTTGCCCCTTCTGAACCGAAAAGTCCTGGAACAGTACGTTACTGCCGGTGACGGTGGCGCGGCCACTAAGATAGTCCAGATCGAGAGCTGAGTCCGATGAGCTGTAGCTGAGCTGCTGAATGGCGAGCGAATAAGTCGGGCCGTCTCTCTGAACAGCGGCGGTCATCGCCACATCGGTGATGTGCAGCGTATCTGTCGCACGGACTATGTTCACCCGCGAGCTGGTCACGCGTAGACCGTCGACGGCAAACGGTGCCGGAGCCTCGCCCCCACCGGTTCCTGTGGCCGGTATCGGAAGGAGCCGACGGCCATCGCTGTCCTTGGCGATCGTCAGTTCCAAACCACTTAGTTCAACCGACCCAAAGTGCAGGGTACCCTGCCAAAGCTCGGAGAAATCGTATTCAGCGGAAAGTTGATTGACACTCGCCAGCGCGAACGCCTGGGTGGAATCGGCGTACTCAACCAATATACCGTCAATAGTGACCCCACTGAAGAGATTGCCGCTTATGCGCTCGAGTGTCACGCGAAGGTTGCCCGGTTCGGCGAGCGCGCGATTGACCTCCCGGATAACGTAAGCTTCCAAACCGCCGAGGTGGAAAATGTAAACGTATACGCCCGCCAGAATGAGGAGTAACCCGGCCGCCAGCCAGAGCAGCCATTTGAGCCATCCCGGCATCAGAACAACCCGAGTTTCTTCATGAGTTCCACAGCCGCAGCATACCCGTCGGGCGCAACCGGCGCGAGATCGGAAATGACATCCCGGATGATTTCGGGCGCGGCGCCGACATTGATTGCGCCACGCAGGTGCGAATGCAGCTGCACCGGACGATTCTCGATCATGAGGCACGACACTATGGCCATCTCGCGATCAACAATGTCCAGACCGGGTCGCGAAAGCACCTTGCCGTACCCCTCGAGTTCCATCCAGAGAAAGATCTCCGGCGCCATGTGCTCAACCCGCTGCTTCAGCGGCTCATAATTGCTGTCGTAAACCTGGCGGCAGAGCCTCTGGCCCCGCTCCAGCCACAGGGCGGCATCGACAGGGTCTCGTAGGATACCGGCATTCCCGTCATTCAGACGCTCTGCAGCGGTCAGCATACGCGGAAAGCCGAGGAAGAGATACGACTGGAGCATGACCTCGTACACTTGCTCGTGGGACGCTCCAAGGCCGCGACAGATAGTCGCCGCTTGTTGCAGCGACTCCGTATCGGAAACGGCAATCGCCGCCGAATAGAGGGCCAACGCCCGTGTGGTCTGATTGCGCTCGGGGCGAAAATCAGCCAGACAGGCGGCGAGACTTTCCTGCATGTGGCCGCGACTCATGGGGCCAATGTAGATCGGCGCGGCGGCCATTGGCAATTTTAATCTCTTTTGATGGCGTCGAGCCGCTTTTCGAGGCGGTTGAGCTGGCCACGCATAGTTTCGAGCTCGTGGCGGAGTGAATCGACAAGGCGGCTCTGATCCGAACCGGGTACGGTTGGCGAGACTGTCCCCAGCGTGATGCTCTTGCGGCCAACAATCAGAGGAAGACTAAGGAATTGCGTCCGCCGGAGAATGTCGATCTGCAGGCGGGTCCCTGGCTGGCTCTGCCTGACCAGGTGAGCCAGACCCGAAGCGGAGTTTACAGGCATGTAATCGACAGCATAAATCAGATCGCCCACCATCAGGCCGGCCCGAGCCGCGGGCGAGCTCGGCAAAACAGTAGTGACAACCACACCTCGTTCGATCGTGCCCGGTCTGTAACCTGAGACGACTGGAACAGCCGTGGTGCGCGGTATCGGTAAACCAGGGCTGATTTCGATCTCCTGAGAGGTGATCCCGACAAAACCGGACTGCCGATCTCCATAGTGCGCCAAGTGACGGACCAGCTCGGGGATCTGATAGGCGGGAACGGCCATCACAAGTGACGGATCGTTGAGCGTCGGCTCGGCGACAATTCCCAGGAGATGACCTCCGAGATCGAAAACGCCGCTGCCGAGCCGCCCTCCGGAGTTGGGTATTGAAAACTGAAGCGTACCATCATCGCGCAGCCCCGCGCAGAACCCAAGCGCAGGCGACGATCTAAGACCGAAGGCGTGCCCGAGCGCGACTACCACCTGCCCGGCGCAGGCATGTTGCCTATCAGGCTCGGCCGCAGATCCGCCCGGCTCAGCGGCCCGGAGCAGGGCCAGCTCGGTCTGGTAATCCACGGCAACGATCTCGGCCGGAACGCTTCGCCCCTCGTATCCAACCGTCAGACGATCGAATCCGAGTACCGAGCGAACCGGCGCAAGGATGAGCCCGTTGGAGTCCACAACCACGCCGGTGGTGGTCTCCTTTTGGTAGGTCTCATCGATGCCGGCCCCAAACCGGGCGGCCGATAGCTGGCGAGAGGCCTCGACCGTCACCACCGAGCGTGACAGGCGATAGATCAAATCTGTCAGCCCGCTTTCCAGTCCATCGAGAGACGATTGTGCGGCCGAATCCCCACAGGCAAAAAAGGCTGCCGACAAAAGGACGCTTGCGATCCTCGCGGCAGCCCTGGCAGAGCGCTTTATCATTTCAGTATGCCTGTCCATCCTCCCTGCTGTCGGCACCGCCGGAAATCCTGTAGTACCGGAATACCGGTACCTGCTGCGAGCTTCTCGGAATCGCCACAAGGTCCACACCATAGGCGCTTACCCGGCTCCCGGCCAGGTGCAGGTTGCCGAAACCGTACGGGTTGGTGAGTCCCCGCGAGATGTGATCGAGCCGCTCCGCCCGGTCCAGCTGCTGCCTGAGCGACCAGTTCCCGGATAGCCCCATTGAGAGGTTTGGGTTGCGATCCGGCTGGACGGTCAGATATCGGTCATCTAATGGCTCGGGAAGCTGCCTGTTTTCGGCGCTGCTCGGAACGAAAGAATCCTGCCTATCAATGAGGCTAACCGCAAATAGCGCCAGCGCGACAGCCACCGCCGCGGGCACATAAACTCGCAGAGATAATCTCGGAACCCGGTGCGGCAGATAAGCAGCGGTGCGAGCTTCCTTGAATCGCTCCTGCGCGATACGGTTCAGCAAACGGGTGTTGAAGTCTTCGCTCAACGACTTTTGCGGCAGTTCACCGGCCGCGTGACGCACCGCCATGTAGTACGACGCTTCCTTGCGACATGCCGGACATGACGCCAAGTGTTCCCGAACTGCGGCCTGTCTGCGAATACCCAGCTCATCAGAGCAGGCTGCTGACAGCAAGGAGCGTGCCTTTCGACAGCGCATTCTGTTCCTCCATCCTCGGTTGCAGTTTCTCCCTAAGCATCAGCCGGGCCCGGTTGACACGCGACTTGACCGTACCCAGTGGCACATCCAACACCCTGGCAACCTCTTCGTAGGGCATCTCCTCGATGTCTCGAAGGAGGAACGCCTCGCGGTATTTCCGCGGCAAGGTGTCGACCGCTTCGTTCAGCATGTCGGGCAGACGGCTCGGCAGCTTGGGATCAACGGCGAATTCTTTTTCGTTGCCCTGAAGTTCCGATATCTCGAAAAACTTGAATCGGCGTCGCTTGCGGAGTTCGTTCCGGGCCAGATTCAGGCCTATCGTGTAGATCCATGTCGAGAAACAGTGCTGGAAATTGAACGACTGGCGATGCTGGTACACCCGAACAAAAGTCTCCTGAACGATATCCTCGGCTTCCTCCTGTGAGGCCAGCATCCGGCCGATCACATTCATCAGCCGGTCCTTGTACCGGTTGACCATGGCGTTGAACGCTACCATGTCGCCTTTCTGGATAGCCCGCATCAGAGTGAAGTCGATATCTTTTTCGCTCTGTTTGTTCATGCGTTACCTCGTGTGATTTATATCTGTTACCGGTGACGCGGACAATTGTTCCAACAATTCTGTCGGCATCATTAGCTGTAACATGCTGCTGCACAACCGATTCTCGGCCTTAGAGACCCGATGGAGCCTTTGTGCAAAAGTTAAACTATCTACTCTAACTAATTGAATGTCTTATCGTTACGCGAACAGACCACCCCAGCCAAGTAAGTAGAGTCCGCAGCCGACAGCCGCCAGCATGAGCAGAGCCGGCAACAGGGTCTTAACCACTTTCAGCAGGTCACTGCCGAAGTACTGATTCGTCAGGATCAGACACAGATGCGCCGGAGAGAGCATCATACCCATATACCCACCCAGGGCGGCGAGCAATATATATCCGGGGTTCAACTCCGGTTGGTATAGCAGTCCCGCAAGCAACGAGTAGCCCAGGCCTATGTACGCCGAGACCATGCCGGTCAACATGCCGATGACAAAACAGACCAGCGGTATGAGCAGTTCCTCTGGAAGGTGGTAGCTGGTGGCCAGGCGAGTGACCGCCGCAATACCGCCCGACAGGTCAAGCACTTTCTGAAACGAGAGTACGCCGAATATCAGAACGAGAAGATCGGGCGCGAGTCCGGGCTTGATCGCGTCCCAGAGTACCGCTCTCGATGGGCGCGAGATGATAATCAAAGCCAGCAACGCCAGAAGTGCCGCGAGGGACAGTTCTACTTTCAGGAGGCCATAAAGCAGGACCGCCGCCGCCACGGGCCAGATCGATCCGGCAATTCCCTTGAGCGGTTGCCAGAGTGATCCGCCCTGAGGTGACTCGTTGTGTATCCGGCGGGTAAACACCAGAAGACCGATCAGGAGCATGGCAACCGTGTAGGGCGCCTGCAACAGCGAGACGCGGCCGATCGACATGCCGGTCAGCGCGGCGGTGAGCACCACTCCGGCGTAGATCGGCCACATGAACTCCACCAGGTGTCGAAACCAATAATTGGCGGCGCACTTGAAGTGGGCCGAATAGCGAGGATAACTCAACACCGAATTGACCAGTGGCGCCGATAATAGCGACCCGCCGGGCATCGGCATCAACCCGATCAGCGGTGGAAGCACGGCAACCGCGGTCCTGGCCCCACCGGGGAGATTCTGGCAGGCTGCAGACAGCCGCCCCAGGTAGCCGAGCGCCTGAAGCAGGTTGCCCATGACCGTGATTAACACCACAAGAGCAGTCAGGGAAATGAACTGCTGAGACCGCGTGACTGTCCAGTAACCCTCCATGAGCGGTCCCAAAGGGACCTGGTAGATTACTGCAGTCAATGGTCCCATGGCCAGGAGCGTTATTCCCACCGGCACTTTGCGCTTGAGCGCTATGATAATGGCCAGCAGGACGAGGCCGAGCTTTAGGGCGTCCATCGGTGAAAGTAACGGCAGTGTTTTTCACTTGTCAACGGACGGCCCACCGGCGACTTGACATCGCCGCGCGGCCACATAGTTTGGCCCGCATCATGGCCCCCCCGCTGCTCACATCATACGGTCTGAGCCTGCTTCCCGTTGACTGTTTTGCGCCCCTCGCGCGGAGGCGCGGTTCAATCTGGCTGGACTCATCGCTCACCAGAAACGACAGGGGCCGGTACTCATACCTCGCCGCGAGGCCGGTCGGCGAAATCCGTCTGGCCCGAGGGCGAACCGAAGTTGTCGACAGTCGCGGCGGAGTCCGCCAATACGACCGGGATGAGTTCGTGGGCGAGTTAGAAAAGATCAGGCTTTCGAATGACCTGACCGCAATCGGCTTTATATCCTACGAAGCCACTCTCCCCTGGCTCGGGCTTTCGCCCAGCTATTCGCAGGAGACACCCGACGCCCATTTCTTCGTGTATGATCGCCTCCACAGATACGACAATCTCACCGGCGAGTACTCGGATACTGACCTGGCGACGCAGTTGCATGAAACAGACACCTATCGCGAGTCTGACACATCGGTGGAGCCTCCAACTGAGCCGGCCATCACGCCTTACCTCACTCGTGACGAATATTTGAATCTCGTGGCGATCATAAAGCACGATATCCGCGAGGGTGACATCTATCAGGCTAATCTCACGAGTCGCTTTGATGTGCGCTACGGACTGGGGCCGTTTGCGGCCTATTTGCGACTGCGGCGACTTAACCCCTGCTGGTACGGGGGTTTTCTGAACTTTGGCGACTATCAGGTGCTGTCATCGTCGCCGGAGAGAATGCTCCTCTGGCAGAATGATCGTATCGTCAGTTCGCCTATCAAGGGGACTATCGCCCGTGGCCGGGACGCGGATGAAACCGAGCGGAATCTCCAGGCGCTGCTTCATTCAGAAAAAGACCGCGCCGAACTGGTGATGATAGTCGATCTCGTGCGCAACGACCTGGGCAAATTCGCCCGCACCGGATCAGTGCGGGTCGATAATCTGTGCCGGACCGAGGTTCATTCGTCGCTGATTCATCTGGTTGCGGATGTCTCTGCGGAAACCGAACCCGGGTGCACCCTCGCCGAGGTACTGCGCGCACTTTTGCCGGGCGGGTCGATAACCGGCTGCCCTAAGCGGCGTGCGGTCGAAATTCTGCGCGAGCTGGAAGTTTCGCCGCGCTCGGTCTATACCGGTTGTATCGGGTATGTCGGATCGGGTCGCGCCGAGTTCAATATAGCAATCCGCACCATGGTACATAGAAACGGCATTTTTCGGATTCATGCAGGCGGCGGTATAGTCGCGGACAGCGATCCCGAGGCTGAATACGCGGAGCTGCTGCTGAAAGCGCGCAACCTGTTTCACTCGCTGGGAGTGACCTTGTGAATTCACCGCGGAAGGCCCATACGGTCACGACTATCAACGGACGCCTGGTACCCAGGCGTGAAGCGAAGATCTCCGTATTCGACAATTCGTTGCTGTATGCCGACGGCCTGTTCGAGACGTTTCTCGCCTGCGATGAGCGGGTGATGTTCCTCGACGAGCACCTGGACCGGCTATATAAAGGCTCGCGGGTAATCGATCTGGCGCCGCCGGTCGAACGTGACACCCTGGCGAAGTGGATGAGATCAACCCTGCGGGCGCATCGGTCGCGGATCAAGAAGCTGCGGCTGACGGTTACCTCGGGCGAGGCGGCCAAGTGGGTCGGCGTGGCCGGAAGACCACAGGTGATTCTCTCCGCCGCATCGCACCGACTGCCCACCGAACCGTTCCGATTACAGTTATCTGAATTCCGGGTCGATCAGGATTCCGAATTCCGTCGCATCAAGACGCTATCTTATGCGATCCATGCCGCTGCGATCAAGCGTGCTCTGCAGAGCGGCTACGACGATGCCCTGATGCTCAACCAGAAAGGGCATGTGTCCGAGGTTACTTCGGCCAACATCTTCTGGCGCAAGGGACCAGCGCTGTTTACGCCGCCGCTATCTTCGGGGTGTCTCGAGGGGGTAACACGCTCGGTGGTTTTCTCGTGTGCTGACGCGTTGGGCGTGAAGGTCATCGAAAGGAGCGCGCCGCTCCGAACTCTGTTCGAGGCTGATGAAGTCTTCATCTGCAGCTCGCTCAAACTCGTAATCGGAGTTTCGGAGATTGGCGTGAATCAAAAGCGGATCCGGTTTGCCGACGGGCCGGTCACCCGCCGATTTGCGGACTGGATGCTCCAAATAACCGGTATCTGAGCGTTTGTCGCGGCTTGCACGCTTTCACCTTTTAAGTTGACTTGACCTTCCACGGGGAATACGATCAAGCATGAACGAAACTGCGGCTGTGTTTCGCAGGTTGGTGACCCGCCCAATGGGTGGGATTGGACTGATTCCCTGGAAGGTGTGTCGATGCTGAGATCAACGATGGTGGCCGTCTGCACGATGTTTGCGCTGTCGGCGACGGTCCGGGCGCAGGATCCGGAGGAAATGGAACCGGCCAGTCATACATTGTTCGACATAGCCCCTCGCCAGTTGGTAGACATGCCGACTGCCGGCACCTTGCCGCGCGGGGATTTTCAAATCGGGCTGAGACTGTATTCCGGCGGCGGGGCGATGGGCAATACCGATATCGGGCTATCCAATCGTTTTCAGTTGGGCATTTCTTTCGGCGGGACGGAGATTGTCTCGGCCCAGGATCCCCAGTGGAATCCGCATATCGGGTTCAGCCTCAAGTTCCGCGTGATCGATGAGCTGGAGTATTTCCCGGCGATCGCGGTCGGCTTCACCGACCAGGGGTACGGGGTCTTCCGCGAGGACTATGACCGGTACACGTATAAGTCGCGCGGCTTCTATGCGGTGGCCAGCCGCAATTTCTACTTTTACCGGTGGACATCCGGGTGGCACTTTGGGATCAATCGATCACTTGAAGACGAGATTGACGGGGATTCGGATTTCAATCTGTTCGGTGGCCTCGACGCCACCTTCAACTACAACCTGGCGCTGCTTCTGGAGTACGACGCCGCTCTGAACGACGATCGCGGGGAGTATCCGCAGGTGTCCGGCAAGGGCCGCGGATATCTCAACCTGTCAGTCAAATGGTTGTTTGCGGAGAATCTCGAGCTGGAGGTTCTGTTCAAGGACATGTTGGTGAACCGGCGGGAATCGTCGACCATCACGCGCGAAGTCAGGATGATGTATATCGATCACTTCTGATGCTCGGTGGAGGCAGGAATGTCAAGCAAGGCCGCCCGTCAACGCGACACGAGATGGCATGCCCGGCAGATGCCCTCATCTGCCGGCTCGTATAGGAACGACCGACAGATCGTGGGCGGCAGACCTCCTGGTCTGCCCCCGGAAGAACAGGGAAAAGTCGAGTGGTAGGGCGGGTTTGCTTCATACCCGACCTTGTGGGCAGAATCACCAGTGAGTGAGCAAGCTCACAGCCCAAAGCGGCGCCAGCGCGCTATCACGTCAGAGACGAAATCACCCACTTCTTTGATGACCGCATCGCGGTATTGTCTGGCTTTGTTCATGTCGAATTCGGGATACCCGACCCCCTTCTCATAGAGGAGAATGGTGCCGGGCACGGGATAGATGTCGGCACCGGGTCGAAACCACCAGGCCATTGTGGGGTCGTAGTCATCGCGGCTGAGCTGATCCGGGTCAATCGCCTGCACAATCGCGCATTCATTGGTGCCGGCGTGGCCGCCCGGGTGGCCCCAGAATTGGCGGTCGAGGTTGTCGCACAGTTCCCACCAGTGCACCACCGCAACATTGCTGCTCGTTTTCGCGTGGAATTCAAACGCCGCGTCTTTGAGGGCGGCATTATTGCCGCCATGACCATTTAGAACTATGATGTTGTGAAGTCCGCTATGGGAGAGCGATTCGAGGACGTCGGCGACATACGCCTTGAAAGTTTCAGGACGGATGGTCATGCCGCCGGCATAACGGTAGAGCGACCGGGTTATGCCATAGTTTATGGTGGGTGCGATGAGGGCACCAACGCGCTCGGCGATGCCTTCAGCGATAGTCTCGGGAATGATATTGTCGGTGCCGATACACGCCGAACCGTGAGCTTCCACCGTGCCGATCGGTAGCAACGCGGTGTCCACGGTCTTCGGCACCAGTTCCTTTATCTGCAGCCAGTTCAGCTTCTGGAGGCGGCGTTCCATCTATGTGTCCAGCTTGGAGATCAGCCGCTCCATCACCAGTTCGGTCTCACGGGCGGTCGTGTCGTCGGCCTCGAAACGGTACTGGTTGATATCACGCGCCATCAGATCGAGCTCCTCGGAGCTTTCCACCGCGTACCAGATCTCGAGCTCCGACCAGCTTAGCTGCTTGTTGGTAAACGCCGTGGCTACATCGTTGTAGATCGATGGCGACTTCCAGTCGAATTCCGAAAGGCTGATATGATACGATTGCGACATGCCAATCGTATAGTAACGCCCCTCAGGGGTAGGCCCGAAAACAGCGTCGGATTGCTGCAGCATACGCAGGGCGGTCCGCATCATGTTGCCCGTAAAGGTCGGAGTCCGGCTGCCTACCAGAAGCACGTTACGGTAGCCGGCATCGAAACAGTCTCTGAAGACCTTTTCAATACGCGCCCCCCACCCTTCGGGGGCCATCGGATGTGACGAGAACCGTTCGTCAAAACCGTTCTTCCGGCCAGCCAATTTCTTGGTAACATAGTCGGTGACGATTTTGATCAGCCGGGCGCGTTCCGGCTCGTCGATGTAATACAGCCGTATATCTGCCGATGGAACGGAGATGGCATTAACAATCGTATCGCTAATAAACGCCTGGTGGAGAAACCTGAGAGCGTCGCCCTGGATCGCACCCAGGTCCATCCGGGATCCATCCTCGGTCGGCTCCTGAACACATATGGCGACGACGGCGGTGTTGTTTTTTTTCGACGGCATGACTTCTCGAATGTTCGGTCCGGTTACTCTTTAGCTGGCGGCCAATATAGGGAGGCACCCAGAGATCGTCAAGCCGAGGCAAAGGAAATCGTAGGGTTCCGGTATTAGAGTGTAAAATCATGCTGAGCTTGGCGAAGCTCGACCCTTCTCCACGGCGAGGACCCACAACCCCGCAAAGCTTGCAAAGGCAAATCAGCGAACCTGGCGCAGCTCAGAGATAAAATCATCCGGCCCGATCACACCGACCAGGATTCTGCTCACCTGGCCGTCGGAGCCGAGCAGCAGCGTCGTGGGTAGAGAGTAAGTCTTAAGGCCGAAACGAGCCTTGAAGGCCAATGTCTCGGGGGAGTTTTCCTTCTCCAGTTGTACTTTGATGGGAACGAATCTCGCGGCCTCGCGGCCAACGTCGGCATCACGGAAGGTCTTCTTCTCGAGCACCTTACAGTTGGCGCACCAGGTGGCCCAGGTGTCGATGATGACCGGACGGCCTTCGGCTTTGGCCCGCGACAGCCCGGTTTCAAGATTATCCACCCAGCCAGTTATGCCGGTGGTTTCAATAATGGTGCCTTGCTCCGAGCGCGAGAAGGAGCCGGAGAGGGACGGCAATATGAAACCCTCCGTGAAGAGAAGCGCCAACAGCAAATATGCGCCCACCAGCAGTGCGGTCAGGCCGAGGAATTTCTTCAGTCGCAGGAAGAACCCGGCCTCGGACGTAAGTCTATCAACCCCGCCCCCGAATACGCCAAACGCGAGAAGCAAGAGCGCGGTGATCAGCGCAGTCAGAGCGGGGCTTATCAAAGTCTGGAGGAAAAAGACAGCCATCAGCAGCAGCACAAAGCCGAAGAACTTCTTGACCGTTTCCATCCACTCGCCGGATCGGGGCAGGCGGTTGATTGCCGACGAGAACGTCCCTATGAGGACAAAGAGCGTTCCCAGCCCGAGCGCGAAGAAGAACAGCGTCAGGAAACCGATAACCGGCGAGCCGGTGGTGGCGATATAGAGAAGGATGCCGGCGACAAACGGGCCAACGCACGGAGAAACTACCAGCGCGGCGATCACTCCGAGCACGATCGATCCGGCCACCCCCCCGCCGGCGCGTCCGGTGCCCAGTTTCTGCCTGAGTGCACTGGGCACGTTCAGGTCGTACTGGCCGAACATCGACAGTGCGAAAACAACGAATACGATGACGATTCCGATAACAACCGGCGGGCTGGCCAACCAGGCGCCGAACACACCGCCCAGCAGTGAGACGATCAGCCCCATTATTCCGTACACCACCGCCATGGTCCCCACATAAACCAGCGACAGGAAGAAGCCGCGCCCGACAGTGCGCTCCTGACCGGCGAATATGCTGACGGTAATGGGGATCATCGGGTAAGTACACGGCGAGAAAGACAAAAGCAGACCGGTCACAAACGCCACACCGAGCACCAGGAAATACCCCCACGACCCGTATTCGCGGATGAGCCTTTCCAGTTCAGATTCGCCGGCCGGGTTTTGTGGTGGCGAGGTAGATTCGGTCGATTCAGCCTGTGCGAAAACAGCGGTGTTGGCCGGTCCCCCCGATGGTCCTACGAGAATCGTGATTGGAACATCGACCGTCTGCGGGGCGCGGCACTCGCGATCATTGCAGGGCTGGTATGTGAAGCGAACCGGAAGCGTGTGTTCCCCGTGGGCCAGATCGGCGGCTACTCGTATATCGAAGGGAATAACGACGCGATCGGAGTACACCGACATGACCTCGTCAGCAAGTTTTTCGTCGGAACCGGCCGGATAACGCAAATCAGTCGGCGTAAGGCCGGTAATCGTATCAAACGTCACAGCGGCTGGAATCAGATATTCCTGGTGAGGGCGAGAAGAGTTTATGTGCCACCCGGGGACGATATCGACCACTACTGCGCCGGAATAAGTTCCGCCCGGCAATGCCGCAGTCTGCGAGAAGACCGTGGACACACTGACCAGGTCCTCCTCGGCGCCTCCCAATCCAAATTGGGCTACATCCGCAAGGGCTGTCCCGCCGCAAGAAAGAAAACTAAATGCCAATGCAATCAGAATACGCACGGAGCACCTTCAGTTTGAGACATATTCAGCAATCGGGAGATTATACTACTGGAGGAAGTCAGGCGCTTCAAGAGATTACTTGCTCTTGCGGTGGCGTTGAACAATTTCAGCTTTGACCAGACGCATCAGTTTTTCCGAGTCGATCTTGGCGGCGATAATCTCGGCCACGCGTCGCCCGAGTTCACGCGCGAATTCCCGCGTAAACTGATCGAGTTCGGTGGGTGCGAGGGTTTCCAGCTTCTCTTCCCAGCCAACCGGTTCAGCTACTCGGTCCGGACCGATAGTCCTGACATCGGGGACGAGCGACTCGGACTCGGTCTCGTGAAGCTGGCGCATCTCCTTCTTGAACTCGTCTATGAATTTCTCCACTCCGGCGGGGGACGGGGTCGCGGCCCGATGAGTGCCCGGTCCCGGAGTACGGGGATCGATCGCCGCGGCGTGATCGGATAGTTTCAGTTTGCCTGAGTCAACCGGGTTCGGGGTCAAGGCGACGGCAGGGTCGGCGTCTTTCCTCATGGAATCGATGAACCAGTCATAATCGTGGACCGCCCGCTCTTCCTGCCCCGAGGGGAGCGGTTCCTTTAAGCCGTACTGATCGGACAGAATTTCCAGTTTGCCGGTTCCGTCCATCGGGGCCTTGCGGCCCGGTACCTGGCGCACGATGCGGCTGCTGTTGGTGTCGAGCACCAACGACTCCACTCTCGTGCCGCCGGTCTCGCCGGCCTGATCCGACTGACCGTCAAGGCCGATCAGCTTCTCAGCCGAGGCGGCCTGCCCGCGAGCTCCCAGCGAAGTTTTGTCAAGGACTTCCGACGAGGTGACAGCGATATCATCCAGCCCGAGAGCGGCATCAAGGAAGCTGTCGTCAATCTCCGTGCCGGCGAGCGGACCGCCCACGGCGGCCTCATCGCCTCTCGACAGAGCAGCGGTAACCTTGTTTAGCAGGTCCTGAGGATCGAACGGTCGCGGAATAACCACGTGGTCGGACGAAGGGGCAAATCCAGTTCTGTCGGCCGGCTCGAATAGGAGTACCGGCACGAGTCTGTCCTGACAATCCTGGCGCACCCTTTCATAGTACGGGGTACCGTCGGGAGCCATCAGATCGGCGCCCATTATGATCAGATCGGGTCGAGACAGCTCCAACACCTCACGCGCCTTCTGGGCGGCGATGACCGCGATGACATCATATCCGCTCTGACGCAGAACGGTTTCGGCCACAGTTCTGGTGGTGTCGGCCTGCTCGGCTATGAGAATCTTGCGCGCCATATCTACCGATTATTTCGACCGGAATGGTGGTTCTTCCGAGAGAGTTCGCTCGACGCTTCCTCTAAAAACTGACGTTCGTCCGAAGAGAGATTCTGGATGCCGACTTCGTTGATCTTGTCCAGAATCGCGTCAACACGTTTCATGACGTCTTCGGCGCGCTGGCGATTGCGTTCCAGCTTAGCCAGTTTCCTCTTGTACCGCAAGCTTTTAATCCGCTTGCCCAGAGCCAGCCAGCGCCAGTCCATCTTCAGGAAAGCCAGCCCAAACAAGGCCCCGCCCAGGTGCGCCAAATGGGCCACTCCCCTGCCCCCAAAGAGCAATCCGAGCAGCATGAACCCGGGGATCGCCCACTTGACCTTGAGGGCGATCGGAAGCGGGAAGAAGTATATCTGGCGATCAGGAAACATCAGCCAGTACGCCACCAGGATTCCATATATGGCCCCCGACGCTCCAATCACCGGCCCCTCGCTGCCGGGCAGCACGGCCAAAGTCAACAGCGCCCCCATGATCCCGGCCAGGAAGTAAAATCGGGCGAACGACTTTGCCCCCCAGGAAAGTTCGATCTCCGTCCCGAACATCCACAGCGACAACATATTGAAGAGTAAATGGAAGAACGGAAACGACGGCAGATGCAGAAACATGTAAGTGACGATCTGATGAACCAGGGCGGGGAACTGAGCCCAGAAACCGGACGGAGTCAGACCGAACAGCAGCTCCATGCGGCCACTTGTGGCCAACTGAAGCACGAGGACGCTGACATTGGCAATCAGCATCCACTTGATGAACGGCGAGATAGTCCCCGGCCCGATCCGAATGCCGCCTCGCGGGCCGCCCGGATCATATGATTGATACTGGCTCATATTACAGGAATTATCGGCAGTATCTCAGCAGCGGTTAGGGTCGTTCTCGGAGGGACGACGGTCGACCCCCTCCGGGGGTCGCTGAAGGGCGCTGCCTCAGGTGGGTACGCCAAAACGAGGGAAGACTCTGGTAACCAGCAGATACCAGAGCGCGGCGAAGAACACAATATATGTAAGTAGCTGCCAGTCCATGCTACGGTTCCCTGACGGAAATGGCCGATCCCGCGAAGGAATCGGCCTTAGCAGACTTTATTCGTTACGCCAGTACCTTTTCCAGCCGGGCCACCAGTTGCGCCTTGGGCAGCGCACCGACAACCTGATCTACCACCTCACCGTTTTTGAAGAACAAAAGCGAGGGAATCGACATGATGTTATACTTGCCGGCGGTTCTGTTATTGGTGTCAACGTCGAGCTTGGTGATCTTCACCCGGCCATCCATTTCGGTGGCCACTTCCTCGAGAATCGGGGCGATCATTTTGCACGGGCCGCACCAGGTGGCCCAGAAGTCGACCACTACCGGCAGGTCGGCCTGAAGGACCTCGGCCTCGAAAGTGTCATCGGTGATGTTAACTGGCTTGCTCATTCAATATCCTCTATATGGTCGTCGTTTATGCACATCGTCCCCTTGTAACGCTCGGCCTCAATCAAAGTTCCGGGGCGGCGGCACCCCGGCAAAGCGCAGCGCTACAAGTGTTCGCAGCGGGAATATAGGCGCAGGAGTCGACTTAGGCCAAGAACAAAATCTGCGAGATGAGTCGCCGCCGGGGACAGACGCGCCGCTTGGATGGTAAGGCCGGCGGCGCGGTCGCTCGCTCAATCGTTATAGGCAAAACAAGGGAGCGGAAGTGGTTCGCTGGTGACAAACAGATGATCGATTAGCAAACTAACGTCACCGACTGATACATCACCATTGCAGTTCGCATCACCCAGTAGTAGATCTGGCCAGGGCGGATTCTGACCGGAGATAAATAGAAAGTCGATCAGAAAGGTGACATCGCCTACCGTCACTGAACCGTCATTATTGGCGTCACCCCGGGCAAGCGACAGAACCGCCCGGAAGGCATCCAGACGACCGTATCCATACTCCCAGTTCCCCGGTGTGATGTTACCCCAGGCGAGGCTTGTATCGGCAGAGTTGCGGAGGATGTAATACACCGCCTGGGCGCTCAACGTGGGATCCTTTGACAGCAACAGCGCGGCTGTTCCTGAAGCAAGCGGGCAGGCGGCCGAAGTTCCTCCGAAATGGCAATTGTAGTCCACGTCGTTCGCTGCTGGTGGGCAATCCCAAAAGTATATCGAATTCTTTCCCCACACACCCATTTGATCCAGCGCCCAAACCGGGTTTGAGGCGTCATCGCTGGGTGCTACCATGTCCAGCTCCGGACCATACCGGCTGTAAGCCCGGCGATAGTCATCCAGACCAATTGCACCAATAGCAAAGCAATAGGACAACTTCGCCGGGTAACCTACTCCGTTGGGATTTGGATAAAGTAGGGTCGTGTTCCCTGAAGCGAATATGACCGGACAACCACGCCCTCCGCGGCCGAAAAGGGTGGCTCGCTCGATTGCGTGATTCAGAGCAGGCTCAGGAGCTTTTGCGGGGTCAGAATACGTCCAGCTGTTCGAGAGTATATCGGCCCCATGAGTCCAAGAGTAAGTGAATGCTGCCACCAGGTCACTCACATAAACTCCAATACTATTCCCTTCGTCGTTGAAAATCTTGATGGGTAGGATCTTGACGTGAGGATCGATCGAAATAACCCCGCTTGAAGGAATGGCTCCGCCCGCGCTTTCAGTTGTGTGAGAAGCACCCACAATGCCCGCAGTTGACATCCCATGTGAGACGGTTTGTCCCGGTCGCGGATCATAATCGTGATCATAATCAATGTCGAGGGCTCCGCCTACATCGTAGCCCGGCAGAATGCGAGAGACCGGAAGATCCTCGTGCTCATCAACCCCATCATCCAAAAGCGCTACTGTCACTGGAGTCGCGATACCAGCAAAATCCCATACCGAAGCACTGTTGAATTGCCCTATCACCTTCTTGGTTTGCGGCTGATAGTTGTGGTAGTAGTCGTACAACATGTACGAGGTCGTTTCGATATACGCCCTAAAGTCAGGATGTGAGTAAAGAGTTTGATCCAGTTCATGGTATGCGTTCGCCAGATTCAACATTCGTAAGCCCGATGCCCTTGTGTTTCTCAGCAGGAACACTTTCGGCATGCCGTCAATCTCATGGTCGATCTCAACACTGAATGCATCGCAAATACTGTCGATGGCCGATCCACTGACACTTTCACTGAACGCCGCAATGAATCGGTTTCCCACCATCAATGGCATGCCAGTTTCGCTGCGATAGTACGGCTCAACAAGTTCGACTCCGGGCACAGCCTGGAGAGTGTCCAGGAACTGATCAAGCCCGGCTCCATTCGAGATTGACAGCACTACAAATCCGCTTGGCGCCTCTTCCTCAAGCACTCCGATTATGCGCTCCAGCGATGCCACCGCTTCTTCTAAGTCCTGCGTACTGAAGCCGTCGTAAGGCTCTACGGAAACACGAGTCGAGTCAATCCTTACGGCTACAGGTCCATCTACTCCGTGGTAGAACTGCGCCCGCGCTGATGTAGTGAGCGTCACGAGCACAATAGTAGCCCTACACGCCCATTTCGTTTTCATCGCGAACTCCTGACCCCAAGAAAGTTGTTTATACGATGAGTCGCCGCCACAACGGCGGCAGCCCGCTAATTGCGCTTACATCTCCAACCCTGTGTATCTCACCTCACAAGCTGACAAGATATTCCTTCTATCCAGTTTCCATTCATCTTCCTATGACCTGTAAGGTTGTGAGTAGCCAGATCTATCCGTATTATGAACGGATAGTCGCCTCCGTTAGCGGCTAGCCAGTGACCATCAGGCGTTACAGCCACTTGGCCGATTGGAATCCCCCACTCGTAGGGGGGATCGAAAAGGCCGACCGTACTCACGGGGCTCTCGGCCTCGTTGGTCGATGCGTTGTATCTGTGAACGTACGGATCCCCCGCGCCCCAAATCATGTCCCCAGGATTAGTGTAGAATACGTACTTCCCATCGGGCGTTATGGCCAAGTCTCCGCTGCCGGGCCATAAGATCTCCGAGAATATTATGGAATCAGCCGCAACATCATAGACAGCGAATCTCTGGTGCCCGTAGGTGGCCTGATAAAGATACCATTTGGACCCATCGGGCGAGGGAACAATCTGGTAAACCAAATAAGGCGCGAAATCCTTGACCATGACGGAATTAAGGGGGTCGGCAAGGTCCAGCCTGAAGGCATGGTATGTGCCCACGGTTCTGCCGTACACGCGACGGCTGTCTACAGAGAATATCTGGCCGGACAGGGTGCTGTCGTGAAGAATTTCCGCGTAGTCCGACGTCCTGAGAATACTCAGGCCGCCGTTGTAAGCGATCAGGAAGTTGCCGTCGGGAGAGGCTGCCTGAACTGTTCCGGAGGACAGGTTAGCGATTACCGGCACAGTATCTCCATCTTGAAGCGAATCGAGCGAGACAACGCGTACGTATTGGTTAGTCGAGCGGTAACCGAGCTTACCGTCGGCCGAAACAATCATTCGCCCCCGACCGGGTATGAAGAATGAATCCAACCCGTTGGTGCTGGGGTGGTAAGCAAAATACAAGCCCTCATTGCTTTTGTCCCAAAAGTACACTGCATAGTCCTTCGGCTCCGGGCAATCGGGCAGCTCCGCGTGTGTGATGAACAAAATATCGATAAGCAGCATCACGTCGGCCAGATCGATCACACCGGCCGAGTCTCCGTCTATATTGGCTTCGTCCAGACCGGGCGCGTCGACCCCGGAAATGAAGAGATGATCGATCAGCAGGGTCACATCGCCGATAGTCACTTCATCAAGGGAATCACAGTTGATATTCCCGACCTTCCCGGCGCAGAAACAGTCGGCCGCCAGGGCCGAACCAGGTATTCCCAAACAGCGGACAAGGACGACCACCAACGCCAGGCATAAGCCGGCAGGACAGACCCGACCCCGGTCGGTTACTACCCGCTTTTCACAGAAAATCGAAGAAAACTCAGCCCGCGCCTTTCCCATGGACTCACACCCGCGTGGCGCTTCCCAGTTGATTACGCTAATAATCAACTTGCGAGAGAGGAGTCTGTCAAGAGGTATTTTCATCGGATTTGCTGAACACCCGCGCCTTACGAGACAGGTCCCAGGATTTCTTGCTTGTCTACTCGCAAGCATATTCGGTGACAAGGGTCTGTCACCGGACGCGAAAAGGGGTCAAAAGCCCTCTTCTTTCACTTTGCCGCCCTTGTGCCGCGGAGTATATTTACGCCCTTCAGGAGAACGACCGTGCGATTGGTGCTACAGAGAACCTCTAGAGTAGAAGTGTGGATCGATGGTAAGCGCCATAGTTCGACAAGTATGGGTTTGCTCATACTGTTCGGAACCAGGAGCGGTGACAAAGTCGAATCGTGCGGCGTGCTTGCCGACAAGGCGATCAACCTGCGCATCTTCGAGGGCCCCGACGGCAAGATGAACCTGTCCGCGCTCGATATCGGCGCCGAGATCATGGTTGTCTCGCAGTTTACTCTGTACGCTGATTGTCGCAAAGGTCGCCGCCCCGGGTTCTCCGACGCCATGGAGCCGGCCGAGGCCGAGCGTCTCTATAATCGATTTGTCGAACTTGTCGCAGGCAACGGCCTGGTCACGCGCACGGGCGTGTTCGGCGCCAAAATGGACATCAAATTCACGAATATGGGGCCGGTTACAATACTGCTTGAACATGACGGTTGACGCTCTCACAGCCCTCGCCGAACGTCGTCAGCTGGTGCTCGGCTCCCGCTCTCCGAGGCGGATTCAGCTTCTCAGCGAGATGGGAGTCAGGTTTCGCCAGGCAACGGCCGAGATCGACGAGACCGTCTGGCCAGGCGAGGACCCGTTTGACCACGCCGTTCGCCTGGCCGAAGAGAAGGCAATCGTAGTCGCGAGCCAGTCTAATCTCGAGGATATAGTCATTGGTGGAGACACTATTGTAGTTCTGGACGGGGTCATCCTCGGCAAACCGGAGAGTCGTGACGAGGCGGTGCGCACCCTGCAGCTTCTGGCCGGCAAGCGCCACACGGTCTGCACCGCCCTCGCGCTGGCGGAACGTCAGGGGTTGATCTGTTCCGGGGATGAGCGTACTGAGGTGTACTTCAACGCGGTCACGCTGCCAGAGATAGAGCGCTACGTGGACAGCGGAGAACCGATGGACAAGGCCGGCGCCTACGGGATTCAGGGCATGGGGGGTTTTTTGGTTGACAGGATAGAGGGCAATCTTGATAATGTTGTCGGCCTGCCTCGGACATTGCTTTTTTGTTTGGCGCGGGATGCGTTGCTGTTGCTATAACATTGTACAAACCTCCGATGAGTGAAACATACGTCAAGTTTGGAACCCTGCTCAGACTCGAGCGGGAACGTCGGGGCATAAAGCTGGAGGCGGTTTCGGGCGATCTGAAGATTCCTATTGAGACGCTCCTGCGGGTGGAAGACGGCGACGTGGACTCGTTACCGGGAGAGCTGTACTTCCGACTGTTCGCAAAGTCTTACGCGGAGCTTCTCGGCATAGACTTCACCAGAACCATTGAGGCCATTCGCGAGGAGCTGGGTGAATCCCTGGAGCCGGCCGCGCCCGAAAACACCGCAGTCCGCAACCCAAAACGCGCACCTGAAACGGTGTCGCAATCAGCATCGAGTGAGCCGCAAGCAAGAAAGCCAGGGAGAATCGGGGTGGTGCTGGCGATTATATTCGTGATCGGCTTGGCGGTCGGCGCGGCAATCTACTTCCTGTGGCTCAAAAAAGCGATAGCCGAAACGAGCCCGGTTGAACCGATTCTCGAGAATACGACGGACATATCGCCGACCTTCGAATACGAGAGCACCAGGGATACCGCACCGTACGTATCCGGAGATACGATGGTTCTCGTTCTCTATGCGCGCGTGGGAAGTTGGGCCTCGGTGCTCGCCGACGGAGACACGCTGCTTTCGCAGATGCTCACACCCGACAGAGAATACCGGGGACGGGCGTCGGAGCAGTTCATTGTATCTCTGGGCAAGCCGACGCTGGTGGATGTCACTCTCGATGGCCGACCGGCGCAGCTCGCCGACCCGGAGACCGGGCAGGTCTCACAGGTTGTGATCGATAAACAAAACCGCGAACTCTTTTATGCCCCGATCGACTCCGTTGACAGCGTGAGGCTACGGTGACCCGGCGAGGCGAAATGGTTCGACCCGGAGATGCCGTCCGCGGCAAGTAAAGGCGGATATATGGGATTTAGAGATTTCATAGCCAAGGCGCAGATCGGCTACATGAAGGGCAAGGCCGAGGGACGCCAGTTGTCTATCCCGGAAGACCTGCTTCGGCCGAAACATCTGCTGGTCTGTCTGCCGGGCGGACTGCGCGAGTTGACCATGGTAAAGCAGCTTCTGCCGACCATTGCGCATCTATTCAAGTCCGCCGACATCACGCTGCTGACGCTGCCGGGCATCAAGGTGTACGATATCTATCCGCGCAAAGGGTTCCAGATTCTAACACCGTCGCTTGACCAGGTCACCTGGACCGGGCTGCCCAAGAAGAGCTACCTGCAAACCCTGTGCGAATACAAGTTCGATACGATTCTCGACCTGAATCTGGAGGCGTCCACTTTTACGTCAACCGTCCTGCTCAAATTCCCCGGTGCAATACGGATTGGCCGGGGCAATCACCTTGGCACCCCGTTTTATAACCTGGAAATCAAGACCAAGTATCTTCGGGACGAGCGCAACATCTACCGTTCGCTGCTGGCCACGCTGGCTGCGATCATGAAGAAGCCGGTTGACGGGCTCAGCCCGGTCACCGCTTACTAACGCTGGAGGTTTCGTGTATCTCAGGCAAATCGAGCTGCTCGGTTTCAAGTCCTTTCCCACCAAGACGACTGTCAAGTTTGCCACCGGGGTGACGTCAATTGTCGGCCCCAACGGATGCGGTAAGACGAACGTGCTCGACGCCCTCCGTTGGGTCCTGGGTGAGCAAAAGCCGACCCTCCTGCGCGGCGGCAAGATGGAAGAAGTGATCTTCAACGGCACCGCCGAACTCAAGCCGCTCGGCATGGCTGAAGTCACCCTCACGATCGTAAACAACAGCGGAATCCTGCCGACCGAGTATCACGAGTTGCAGATTACGCGGCGCCTGTTTCGGAGTGGCGAATCCGAGTACCTGATTAATAAAGTGCCCTGCCGCCTCAAAGACATTATCGATATGTTTGTCGATACCGGTCTCGGCGCGCACTCCTATTCGGTCATTCAGCAGCACATGATCGATTCAGTGATTTCGGACAAGGCCGAGGAACGGCGCTTTCTGTTCGAGGAAGCAGCCGGAATCACCAAGTACAAACAACGCCGCAAGGCCGCCCTGCGCAAACTCGAAGCCACAGAAAACGACTTCCTGCGACTGAAAGACATCTACGCGGAGGTCAAGACTCGTGTCAACGCGCTCTACCGCCAGCACAAGAAAGCCGAGCGATACAAGAAGCTCGAAGAGCGCATTCGCTCGTGGGAATTGTATCTGGGGGCGAGCCGTCTGCGGCAATTGCAGCAGGAAAAGCGTGAACTACAATCGGAGTACGACTCGCTTACCGATCAGAAGACCAGCCGTGGTGCGGTCCTGGATCTGGCAGCCGGTCAGTTGGAGAGCGACCGCCGAGACCAGGTTGATATCGAGCAACGGCTGAACGCTATCGGTAACGAGATCTACACCGTCTCGGAAGAAGCCCACCGCGTGGAGCGGGAGATTTCGGTCCTGAACGAAAAGAAGGCCAACGCTGCCCTGACGATCACTAAAGGACGATCCGATCTCCAGAGTTTCGACACCCGCACCGAGGAGCTTCACCGTGAACTTGCCGAGACCGAAGCCCGGCTCGCCACCGCCCGACAGCAGTTGCAGGCTCGCAATGACGAACTGACTAGAGCTCAGGCAAAACAAGCGGAAGTCGATCAGACGCTCCTGGCGGCCCGAACCGCACAGGAGGTCGAAAACAGAAAGCTGCTCGAACTGGAAGGGCGGCTGTCGTCGGGAGTGACCGAGGAAAGCGCTCTCCGCGAACAGACCGATGAGCTGACGGCCATGGCCGCGCAGCTCGAGCAGGCTATCGCCGCCAACAATCCGCGCCAGAAAGAGATGATTGAGCAAACCGAAAGGTTGCGCGAGGACCTGACGGAGATGGTTCGCACGCGCGCCGACACAGAAACTCGCCGCAAGGAAGTTGTGGCGGCGATCGAGGAGTGCATGGAGCAGGGCGAGGGCTTGTCGCTGCAGCTATCCGATTTCAAGGCGTCTCTGGAAGCGTGTGAGGCGCGCCGCCTCCTTCTCGAAGACATGATGCTGCACTATGAGGGTTATGAGTCCGGCGTGGTTACCACCATGAGCGCGCGGGATCGCTGGCCCGATCTGGTGGGCACGGTCGCAGACAAATTCGTGCCTCGAGAGGGCATGGAGACCGTGCTGCAGGCCGCCCTGGGCGAAATGGCCCGCTACCTGATCTGCCGGGACCGTGTCCAGGCCGAGAGCATCATCGCCTACCTGCGCTCCCAGGGTAAGGGACGGGTGGGCATTCTTGTTCCTCTGAGCGGCACGATAACCCCGGGTGTCAGGCGTCCTGAGATGGAAATGCCCGGCGTAATCGGCTGGCTCGATACTCTGGTGACGACCGAAGAGTCCCTGCGCACCCTCAAGGAAGCGGTGCTCTCGCGCATGATCGTGTTTGGTCCCGGCGCGGACGTGGACGCCATTCTCGAGCGTCTCCCCTACGGTTTCGGGGCGGTGTCCACCGAGGGAGTGCTTTATCAGAAGAACCTGATATCAGGCGGCTCCGATGATGTCTTCTCGCTGTTTCGCCGCAGGGAACGGATCGCCGAGCAGGATCGGGAGATCGCCCTCATTCAGCAGAAGATCGATGCTGTCGCCAACGAGAAGAACCGCAGTACCGCCAGGCTGGGCGCGCTCCGGGCCGAGTCGGAACAGCTCAATTCGCGGCTCGAGGATATGGTTCAGGAAATCGAGGAACAGCAGCGGCAGTTAAACGAAGCTGAATTTGCCGGCCGCACGCTGATGACAGAACTGGAGCGGCTGAATCGTGAGAAGCATGCTCTCGCCGCGCGAATTGTAAACATGCGGGGCCGACAGCAGTCCCTGGGTCTTGATGCCCACGGACTAGCCGGCGAGAAGACCACTCTTCTTGCCGAGATCGAACAGGCCACATTACGGCTGCGCGATCTGGAACAGCAGGCCGTTGAAGCCAACGCCGAGGTGTCACGCCTGCAGGTGGAGGCAATCGAGGCCCGCAGCCGGGTCGAGCAGACCGAGCACCAGATCGTCCATATCAATCAGTTGCTCGCCGAGATCGAGCAGAATCGGGGCGACTGCGCGACAGAAGTCGAGCAGGCCCGGCAGGACATCGAATGCGCTGAAGCCGCTCTGGGCACGATGGAGCAGGCGCTCAAAACGGCTTTCGAGCAGCGCGACCGCCTGGCGCAGGTGCAGCTCGATCTTCGCGCTCGCCAGGCCGAGGTAATGAATCGTACCGCGGAAAAAGAAGCCACGCTGAAGAGGTTGCGCCAGGAGCGGGAGGCTGTCGCGGACCAACTGCACAAAGCAGAGGTGCGCCTGACCGCGGTAGGCTCTGCGGTGACGGCGCTAATTGATCGCCTTCGCGCGGAATACGACACTGATATCTCAACCATGCTGATCGGCCGTCCGCAGGAGGAAATAAGCGACGAGGACGCGCCGGCGCTGATTTCCGATCTGAGAGAAAAGCTCAAGAACTTCGGCGCGGTCAATCTTGTCGCCCTTGAAGAGTACGAGGTGACCGCCGAGCGAGAGAAGTTCCTCTCGGCACAGCTAAACGATCTCACGATTGCCAAGAACGACCTGCGCTCGACCATCACAAAGATCAACAAGACGGCGCGCGATCTCTTTACGACGACATTTGACAAAGTGCAGGAGAATTTCAGCAAACTGTTCGTGGAGCTGTTTGCCGGCGGCGAGGCGCGAATCACGCTGGTGAATCCGGAAGACCCGCTGGAGTCCGATATCGAAATCACCGCCCGACCCGGCGGCAAGAAGCTCCTGCCCATCACCATGCTCTCCGGCGGCGAACGCGCCCTGACCGCGATATCGCTGCTGTTCTCGCTCTATCTCGTGAAGCCGTCGCCGTTTTGCATCCTGGACGAGATCGATGCCCCGCTGGACGATGCCAACTGCCAGCGCTTCTTGAAAATCATCAAGCATTTCTCCCTGCAGACGCAGTTCATTGTGATCACACATAACAAGATCACTATGGAAGCATCGGACAACCTCTACGGCATCACCATGGAACGGCCAGGCGTATCCAAGCTGGTGGCGGTCAAGTTTGCGCGGCAGGATGACGGCAGCGATGAACTGGTCACCGTTGAGGCTGCCGCCGAACCAGCGTCTGAAACTGCCGACCAGGAGCCGCTGCCCGAAGCGATTCTCGAGCGGATCACACCCGCCGTGACCATCAAGCCGGACGGCGACGCCTGATCGCCGGGCGCGTGCGCACATCATGTTCAGCCCTTTCGAAAAGCTGCGCGATTCTCTTTCCCGCACAAAGGACAAGTTGTTCGGGAGAATTTCACAGGTCGTATCGCTTCGTCGAATCGACGATGAGTTGATAGATGAAATCGAGGAGATACTAATCGAGGCGGATGTCGGCGTGCAGGCAACTACACGGCTGATCGAACGCCTGCGCGCACGGGCGCGCGAGCAGAGCGCCACCCAGGGCGAAGCGGTTATCGCCCTTCTTAAGGATGAGATCGCTGGTATACTTGCCGCGGACTGGCATGATCTATTCCCCTCCGGCGGCGGCAGGCCCATGATCTGGCTCATTACCGGAGTGAACGGTGTCGGCAAGACCACCACGATCGGCAAGCTGGCCACCTATTTCGCGTCCGACAATAAGAAAGTCATGATAGCCGCGTGTGATACGTTTCGAGCCGCCGCCATAGATCAGATCAGTATCTGGGCGCAGCGAGCCGGGGTCGAGATCATCCGCTCGAAAGAAGGCGCCGATCCGTCGGCGGTGGCGTTCGACGCTGCCGCGGCGGCCCGTGCGCGCGGAGTTGATCTCCTGTTAGTGGATACAGCCGGGCGGCTGCATACCAAATCGAATCTCATGGAAGAACTGAAGAAGATCAAGCGTGTGGTCGGTAAAGCTGCGCCGGACGCCAGGGTGCAGAGCAAACTGATCATCGACGGCAGCACCGGCCAGAACGCCCTCTCGCAGGTGCGGATCTTCTCCGAGGCGGTCGGCTGCGATGGACTGATAATAACCAAACTCGACGGCACCGCCAAGGGGGGTGTAGTCATTGCCATCGCCGAGGAACTGAAAGTTCCGGTGGACTTCATCGGCATTGGCGAGACCGTCGATGACCTTCAACGGTTCGACCCCCGCCAGTTCGCCGAGGCCTTGTTCCAGTGATTTACTCCTTCACGGTGAAAACTTCTCGACGGGAAGAGATGATTGATGTAACCAATCTTCTCATGCAGGCCCTGAGGCAGGCGGGTGCTGATGACGGCATAGCCGTTTGTTTTGTCCCTCACACGACAGCCGGAATAACTATCAACGAAAATGCCGATCCGGATGTCCGCCGCGACATTCTTCACAAACTTGGCAAGGAGATTCCGCGCGAGGACGGGTATCATCATGGCGAGGGGAATTCGGACGCCCACATCAAAGCGTCACTTCTGGGAAGCTCCGTGCAGGTGCTTATCGAAAAGGGGCGCCCAGTACTCGGCCAGTGGCAGGGGGTTTTCTTCTGCGAGTTCGACGGTCCAAGGACGCGCCAACTCATCATCAAGGTCGCCGGGTTTGCTTAACATCCGGATTATCACTGTAGGCAAGGACAAAGATCGCTGGATTAGCGACGGCTGCGATCATTATGTCAAGCTGTTGTCCCGATTCGCAGGGGTAGAACTGAAATTCCTCCCCACGCTGAAGTCGACTGTGTCGCTCTCCCCCGAAGTAATAAAGGCCAAAGAGAGCGGGAAACTCGCCGGGGCGATCGGCCATGAGTACTACATAGCTCTGCATGATCGTGGCCGGGCATATGACTCCCCCGCGCTGGCCAAACGGCTTCAGCAAGTCGAGGTTGATTCACGCGGCACGGTGGTTTTCGTAATAGGCGGCGCCTGGGGTCTCGACAAGCGATTGCTGGAACACGCCAACGAGGTTTGGTCGCTCTCCAGTCTGACGTTCTCTCACCAACTGGTGCGGCTCATACTGCTCGAACAGTTGTACCGCGCCTATTCAATTCTCCGGGGGACCGACTACCACAAATAAACGAGGCGTCCGCGTCACTGCCGGGACACGAACGCCTCGAGAGGAAAGATGAGAAGATACTACTACTTCAGAAGAATCATCTTCCGAGTGTTTGAATAAGTGTTCGCGTCGAGACGGTACAGGTACACGCCCGATGCCACCAGATCGCCGTCCGAACTGCGACCGTCCCACACAACATCCACCACTCCGCCCGCGCTATTGCCGCCCTGCTCCCAGACCATGGCGCCGGCGATGTTGTAAACCTTCAGGCTCCAGCCGGTGGACACGGGAAGCGCGAAGCTGATCGTGGTCGACGGGTTAAACGGGTTGGGGTAATTCTGCCTCAGCTCGTACTCGTCCGGCAGCAACGATGCCGCGGCGGCCAGGTACGGCCGGCTCTGGTAGTCGACTATTTCCGCGTGCGCCAGGGTGAGCACACCTTCGCCCAAAACAGGAATCTCGATAAGTTCCTGTAATCCGGCGTCGACTTCCGCAGTGCCGATGTCATAGAGGAGCAGTCGCAGCTGGCCATCAAGGATGCCCGAGCGCAGATCGAAATCCGCGGCTGCCGGCAGCAGGTAAGGCTCGCCCACTTCCGTTCCCGGCGCGATGTCATACACGAGATACGCCGCGCCGATTCCGTGCGCCGTTTCGACTCCGATACGCATCGCGCCGCCGTCAAGCGTCGTAATCACTTCCGCCCGCTCCGCGTACGGTGTCACCTTCGGAATAGGGTTGGCGTCACCGATAATGACACGAATGAGCAGCGACAAGTCAGCCACTGTCAGCGTCAAACCATCGGCGTTAACGTCGGTGGCCGCGATCTGGCCTGCCACATTTATGGTGAACGCCGCAAGCCCGCGGATGAAGTAGTTCGTGAAAACGACCGCGTCGGCGATTTCATAGGCTATCATATTCAGGTTGATATCACCGCGGTCGTCAATGTCCTCAGGACTGATAATCTTAATGCCGCCGTTGTGGAACTCCACACACCGCACCGCCTGAGACTTGGCGCCCTCGACAATACAGGTATCCGGCGCCCCCAAACCACTCTGGCGGGCCGATTCCGGATAATTGGCGTCGTCAAACTCATCCCAGATGACCTGCCCTTCGGGGTTGTAGACGCGGCTGTCGATATACAGAATCGTGCCGGTGGTATCCGAGAGGGCATTATCGCTGCAGTCGTTCCAGACGAATGATATCGGCACGAACTGGTTGCCGAGGTTCTGGTCATTGACAATCAGATATTCGATATCGAACAGCTTGCCGTTCGGCCGGTAGGCCGAGTCCGGCGGATGCGCCGCGCCGTTGTTGCGATCTGCTATTCCGACAAATCGAACGACCCCTGTGGGGCAGCCACTACATGATCCTACGTCGGACGCCCAGGTGAAGTACTCCCACGCCTCCGCGTCACCGCCCGCCATCGAACCCAACTGGAAGATGAGCGCCGACTTGTCGTAGCCGATGAGAATATCGAATCCCCCGATGGGATCGTTAGTTTCTACGTTGACGGCCACTTTCTTCCGCAAACCAACCGGCGAATCAGCACCGCCGTCGATAGACAACCGCACACACACGTCGCAGTCAGGCTTGACAGTCACGTTCACCAAGAACGTCTTCTGCACCACATGGCAGCCATCGGTGGCCTCGAAACAGAACTGCACCTGTCCGAACGACGCGGGAACGAAACAGACCGCTCCGCTGTCGCCTGATTGCGAGACAAATGAACCGGGGCCACAGACTTTGGTGATGGTCACGTCGGACTCGGCATCCGTCGCAAATATGCCGCCTATGCATATGTCATCGATATCATCGGGGCAGCGTTCGAAAGTCATTTGGGTGGGTACGGTGAGCAATGGCGCCTGGTCGGCCGTCACATTTACTTCGATCTCACAGGTGTCGGCGCCACAGCGGCCAAAGGCAATCACCTCGAAGTTGTGTTGCCCGGCCTGAGTGATCGGCAGATTGACATAGCCGGCGGCATAATAACCCGTCGGATTGACATTTACCTGGAGCCCGGTCCCGCTGGCCGTGATCGGCACTCTTAGTGTATCGGGAGTGACGAGACAGAGCAGCGTATCGATTCTGCCCGGACACTGCACGACCGGCTTGACGCCCATATCGACTTCCAAATTGAAGCGACAGGTATCGGCGCCACACTGTGCGGCCGCGATGATCTCCACCGGGATTGTCCCGCCCTGGCTGACCGGGATGCAGACTTCGCCGGTCTGGGGTTTGTAGATTCCGGACGGTCGAATAGTCACCGTGGCGTTGGCGGGTGTGATCGGCGCGAGAATGCAAATGGTGTCGACACCGCACACCGAAGCGTACTGCGTGCCATCGGGACACTGTATCGAGGCGCTCGCACCCAGCGTGTAGTCCACCAAAACAGTGTCGGCGTCAGATAAGCCGCAGGCATCGACCACCCGGATGATGATCTGGTGCGTGCCATAGCTCGGCGGCGTGAAACAAAGCTGGGCATCGCCGACAAGGCGACCCGCCGACGTGGTACGCTCGGTGATATTACTATTCGGATCGGAGATGCTGATCGGGAAGCAGACTTCGTGCAGATTACATTCGACGTAGTTGCGATCTGTTCCCGCCAAAACTACCGGCGCACCGTTAAATGTGGTCGTCACCGTGAACGAGCACTCGACCGTTCCGCACTGGTTCGATACCGTCAGGCGAATTGTCTGTGTCCCCGGCTGAAGGACCGGCACACAGACCTGCCCGCCGCTCAGGTACGCCGGAGCGCTGACTGTGACTGTGGCGTTCGCTGGGGTGAAGCTGAACGGGTAGCAGAGGGTATCTGCTCCGCAGAGGAACTGAGAGTCATTGGCGGGGCATGTCACGCTTAGTGTCGGCAGGATCGTCACCGGCACGGTGACAAAACAGGTATCCGCGTTGCACTGGGCGGTAGCGATCAGCCTGATTCGGTAACTGCCCGACGTATCCGCGACAAAACAGAGCTCGTTATTGCTCCAGGAGCCGTAGCTGGTAGTTACGGTGTAATCTGTGCCCACTACGGGCACGGCCACGCACACAGTCTGGGGTTCGCACAGAGTCAGCGGTTCCGGGGATTGGCACTGGATATCCACGCGGTCGCCATCGGAAACCTCAACACACACCTCCTGAGTCGCGCTCAGGCCGCACTTGTCGGTAATTGTGATCTGGGCGCAGAAAGTACCAACACCCTGCGGCAGGATACAAACCTTGCCGGTCTGGGCGTCGTAGTAGCCGCCGGTGACTGTCACGTCGGCTATGTTATTGTCCGGATCACTTACGCCTACCGGCAGGCAAATCTCCTCCGGTTGGCACTGCTTGTAGACAGTATCTTTGGGCGTGTAGACTATAACCGGCGGCTGATTGAGGTTCACGTCGACTACCATCCGGTCGGTTCCCACTGCCCCGCACGAGTCGGTGACGGCGACATCGATTGTGTATCTGCCCGGCGCTGGCGGAGTGAAACACACAGTGCGTGAGTAGGCATCATAACTTGCGCCGGTAACCTGGACATTGCGGATGTTGCCGTCGATATCGCTGATTCCTACCGGAAGGCAGATGCGTTCGAGCTGGCACTGTATAACAGTGGTGTCACGTGGTAGCAGAACGATAGGACGGCTGTTAGTCTGAACACTGACCGTAAAGCTGCACGAGTACGTGCCGCAAGGGGTCGTTACCGAAACCGTCAGCTTGTTTTCGAGGCAACAGTCGGAATAGAAGCAGACCGACTGGGTGGCCGGATCCCACCAGGCGGCGATACCCTGAACCGTTACCGTGGCGCCATCGGGAACACCCCCTATCGGGAAGCAGAGCGTGTCCGGCTCGCAGAGGAAGACGGTCTGATCCTCGGGACAAACGAGGTTAATGCCCTGATCAGTGCGGACCGTAACTATAGCCTCATCCGTAACGGTTGCGCCACACTCGTCGGTGGCGGTCACGACGACTCTATACTCACCCATGCTGTACGGGGCGAAACACACCGTGCCGTTCTCATACTTGCCTCGCGACGTGGTTACCGAGGCCAGGTTGCCATCGGGATCACTAACCAGGGCGTCCAGGCAGATAACACGCGGATAGCAAAGATAGATCGTCGTATCTCTGAGCGGCGTGATCTGCGGAGGATCATTGGCATCTACTTCTACAATAACTATGTCAGACGCTTTTTGACCGCACTGATCGGTAACTTCGACCGTTAATTCGTACAGCCCGGGCTGCTCAGGTAGGAAGCAGACCTGACCCGCTTCGGGATCGTAGTGACCGAGCGATGTCGTCACTGTCACCGGATCATCAGTGACAATCGAGACATCGACACAGACTTCGCCCAAGGTGCAGGCGAACACGCGCCTGTCGTCTCCCAGGCTGACCTGCGGCGGCTGGTTGAAGTCGATGGTGGCGGCGGTGCTACGAGTCGTTGCATTCCCGCAGGAATCAGCTACTGTCATTTCAATGACATACGTACCCGCCGTATCCGCCAGGAAGCAGATCTGCCCTCGGTTGATGTCATACGAGCCGTGGTTGACCACTATACTCGTGATATCAAACTCGGCGTCCTCCATCGTTACGTCAAAGCAGACTTCGCCCACGCCGCAAAGAGTATAGTCCAGAGTCTGCGGCATGGTCAGCAGCGGCGGGTTGCCGCCGGTCACATGAAGAACAGACTGGCAGGTGACGGTATCGCGATCTGTGTAGGCCTTGATATCGATCACATAGTCGCCCGGCGCGGTGACATCCAGGCAGACGGCGTCGCCGGTGAACAATGCGGGCGGCGTAACCTCAACCAGTACGTCGGTTCCATAAACCGTCACCGGCAGACATACCTGGCGCGCCTGGGAAAGACACAGCAGCGTATCGGACTCAGCAACACACTCGACAAACGGCGGTATGTACTGGCCGACCTCGAGCGTAATCTTGCAGCTATCGGTGTTACAATCCGCCACTGACTTGACCAGGAACTGGTACAAGCCCTCGGACTCTATCTGAACCACGACCTCGCCGGTAGCGTGATCGTACGTGCCTGACGGGCTAACGGTAACGTCGAAACCGGGCGGCTGCACACCAACGGGTATCCGCACGTCGCCCGGCAAGTCAATGTCAACGGAGATAGGACCATCGGGACAGGTGAGGGCAACAGTTGTTCCCTCGACCACTGTAATCGTGATCGCACCGACTCCGACTCCGCCGCAATCATCGGTCGCGGTCACTACAATCTCGTACTCGCCGTAGGCATTGGGCGTAAAGCAGACCTGGCTGCCATTGATGACGCCCAGCGAGGTACGAATCACGACCAGGTCATTATCCGGATCGACAACCGTTATCGGTACACAGAGTTCAGCGAACGTGCACTGGATGACCTGATAATCGGCGGGAAGCGTGACCACCGGCGGGGCGTTCACCTCGGCAATGACAACAAAGTCGCAACTGTCGCGACTGCAGTCGTTCCAGGCTACCACGGTGACCGGATACTGGCCTGCGCGGCTGAAGCTGACGTCGACGGCGCCGTTTGCGTACGGATACGTGTTCGGGCGGATTTCGTACTGAACGTCGTCTCCTGTTATCGCCACCGGAATGCTGACAGTAGTAGGTATCTCTTCGCACAGGACCACGGTGCTGTCGACCACGCTGCACATGACGTTTACCGGTTCGAGGTAGACTACCGGGAATATGCAACTGTCAACATTGCACGGGCCGTAGGCAATCGTCAGCAGGTCATAGGTGCCAGGCTCATTAATGTCGAAACACAGCTGCCCGTTCGCCCAGGCACCGTAATTGGTCACTACCGAGTCGACTTGACCACCGATCGGGAGATCGAGACAGTGCAGCTCGAAACCGCAGTAAGTCGGGGGAGTGACAAAGCTGGGGCACTCGATAGCCACAGACGGCAGTTGGTTGATGGTCACCGAAAACGGCACTTCGTACATTGCGTCGCAGGTGTCAACTGCCGTAAGAGTCAACTCATGAATGCCGAAGGAAGCTGGAGTAAAGCATACCTGACCGACGCCGTTTGCCCAGGTCACGGGGCCCGCGTCGCTGCGGATGCTCACCACGTTGTTTTCGCTGTCAAAGTAGCTGAACGGTACACAGATTTCCTGCAAAGTGCAGCTTTCAACGGTCGTTCCCTCGACTGCCAGCACCGGCGGAGTGTTGAAGCGGGCGTTCACTATGAAACTACACACATATGGCTCGCACGGCGGGTTGAAATGGGTCAGCGTGATGACCTGCTGTCCCGGCTCACTAATCGGGACGCTTAGCCGCGCAGTTCGCCCGATGATCTCAACAGTGGCAGGTGCGTTGGCCGTGACAGACTCGTCCGGTCCAGCTGCCGACAAGAGTGGCACGTCAAATACGATGATACTCGGCCCGCACAACAGCGTATCCACATCCGTGGGGCAGACAAGCAGTGGCGGTTCGACCGGAATCAGGTTCAGTGGAACGATACATGAATCGACATTACATTCACCGACCGCGATGATTTCCAGATTGCCAACGATTGGCTCGCTCACATCTACACACCAGGTGCCGTTTGACCAGGTACCGATATTCGTAGTAACCGTCTGGTATTCGCCGGTAATTGGAATATCCACGCAGTACTGTCCGGGGCCACACTGCGTGTTGGCTATGGTCACAGGGCAGTCAATAGCAATCGTTGACGGCTCGGCTATCGCCACACATCCATGAGCGGTGTCCGACTCACCACAAGGGTCGATTACATAAATATCGATACAGTTATCACCGTAGGAAGACGGTACAAAGCAGACGTTTGCGGTGTTGCCCGATGGCGGTTCCTGCAAGTAGCCACCCGAAACCGTGATGGTAACCTGCTGACCGTCAGGGTCGGCAAATTCTATCGGGATGCACACCTCGGAGAGCTCACACTGGCGAAATACCGAATCCGCCAGTGTTGACCTAACCCACGGAGCTTCGTTGAGCGTCACCGTCACCGTCATCCTGTCAGTCGCCACCGCGCCGCACGAATCGGTCACGGTGACGTCAATCTGGTGCACGCCCTCCTCGAGAGCTTCAAAGCAGACCGTGCGGTCGTAAGCATTATAGGTTCCGCCCGTTACGGCGACACTCGCCACATTACCGTCTATATCGCTTATCGCCACGGGAAGACAGACAGTCTCCGGCTCGCACAGGAGTAACGTCGTGTCTTTAGGCAGGAATACCACCGGGCGGCTGTTGGTCTGCACGTCGACCGTGAACGACTTCGAATATGTCCCGCACTCAGTCGTAACCGAAACAGTCAACTTGTTCTCGAGACAGCAGTCAGAATAGAAGCAAATAGAATTGGTAACGGCATCCCAATAAGTTGCAATACCACTCACCGACACCTGAGCCCCTTCAGGTATCCCTCCAATCGGGAAACAGAGCGTGTCCGGTTCGCAGAGGAAAATCGTGGTGTCACCGGGTGTGACTAAACTTATCCCCTGATCGGTCTTCACGGTCACTTCGGCCGTATCGACTTCGACGTGCCCGCAGCTGTCAGTAGCGGTCACGATCAGCTTGTAGATGCCCATGCTGTACGGTACGAAACAGACTTGGTTGTTTGCATATTGACCGCGATTGACAGCCACGCCGGCGATATCGTTGTCCGAATCGCTTATATTCAGGTCAAGACAGATCTGGCGCGGATAGCAGAGATAGACGGTGGTGTCGCGGAAGTTCGAGATGGCGGGCGCGCTGCCGATGGAGACCTCGATCACAACTGTGTCAGCCACAACCCGGTCACAGTCATCTATGGCCTGCAGAAACACTTCATACGTTCCCGACGCCTTCGGAGTGAAGCATACCTCGCTGGTCTGCTCGTTGTAGTGCGCGCCGGTGGAAGTGGCGAAGTATTGAATGTTCTCGCCGGTTACTGTGGCATCAATACAAACTTCCTGCAGATCGCAGAGCGCAATCTCGGCGTCGTCGCCAAGCACGACCATCGGCGGAGCATGGAGATCGACAGTCACAACCGCAGTATCAGCATCCCATGAACCGCACAGGTCTTCGGCAGTCAGGATTATCGTGTACGCTCCAGACGTATCCGCGAGGAAGCATATCGTCCCTGATGACCGGCTGAACTGGCCATAGTTTGTGGTCACGCGGTAGAGGTCGAAATCCAGATCGTCGGCCGCCGCCGGTATACAGACAGTCTCGGGGACGCAGAGATCGATAGACTGATCGCGGGCCAAGGTGACATACGGCACGTTGTTGCCCATGATAGTCACCCTGGTGATGCAGGTATCGACATGGCCGCAGGTGTCGGAGGCGGCATAAGTGATCGTGTAGATACCGAGCGTATCCACCTCGAAGCAGAGCGAATCTCCCTCGAGGGTCCCAAACGAAATCGTGCTGTTCTTCCAGGTGCTGGAGAAGCCATCCAGGCAGATATCCACCGGCAACTGTTCCGGCGGCACGCACAGGTGAATCGTGGTATCGCTGTGACAGGTCAGTTCGCCCGGCAGCGTTATGACCACATCGACTATAACTGTATCATAACAGCAGTACGGTTCTCCGGCTTTTTCGGTGGCCGCCAGCACGCAGCTATCGGCGGCGCGAAAGATGAAGATGTACCGGCTCGAATCAGCCTCGCGCGGCGTGAAACAGGTCCGGCCGGTGGAATCCGACGTCTGGACAAATGTCCCAAGTCCTTCGGGCATCGTGATTGTGATTGGATCGCCCTCGGGGTCGCGGGCCACGATATCAAAACAGATCTGTCGCGTATCGCAGAGGTAGACTGTAGTGTCGAATCCGATGCAATACGGCGGCAGGTTTAGGGCGAGATTGTCAGTAACGGTCGCCGTGTCGGCGCCACAGTCGGTTTCAAGCGCTACCAGAAACTCGAAAACGCCGGAGGTGTCCGGCTCGTAGGTGATCCGGCCGCCCGAGGGGTCGATACTTCCCGGTCCAGACAGCAGCTGGAAAGTCGGCTCGCGTCCGTTTGCGGTGTAAACGAGATTGAGCTGGCGGGGCGCCTGCAGATCACAGAGTATGCCGGAGAACTGTTGATCTTCCAGGCTCGGTGGGGTGCCGAGCTCGACCGTATAGGTTACCGAATCCGTTACGACATGATTCTGGCGATCGACAAACTGCCAGACAAACCGGTAGTCCCCTGATCCCTCGGGACGGAAACAAATCGTGGTCGTAAACTCGTGACCGAAGCGCGTAGGCGTGTATTCGATCGGCCCGCTCACGAGCGACATCCAGATCGAATCAGTGGCGTCCGGATCTACAGCCGTGATATCGTAGCAAATAGAATCCGCCTGGCACCAGGTCACGGTGGCGTCATCGGGCAGGGTCACAACCGGCGCCCACGATGGATCGCCGGTAATCTGGGCCGACGAGTGCGCTGCCGTTAGGGCCAGGCAAAAAAAGGTTGTCAGGTAGAGGAGCAACCCTCGCTTCGTCATCTTTCCTCCAAGGTGCGATTGCGAACCGGCAAACCGATCCCCCACGAATCGGGACGGTACGGCAATCCCAAAAAGCCAGCGGACCTCATGCAGAAGACTCTGTCTTAATTCCAGCGGCCAAGAGCTTCTTGTGGGACCTATGGGCAGTAAGGCTTGGGTAGTAAATCCGTCAATTCCTACAAGCGTCCCAATATAGCTCTTTCGGCCCGAAAGTCAAGGCATAGGGCCAGTTTACGCCCTTTGCTGCAAGAATCACGCCAAGTCGGAATTACGCCCCGCCCCGACTGCTCCAACGGCTTACAAATCGGTTCCTCTATTAGATGTGAACTGGATTGTCCATTAGTAGTCGCTGCATTGCCTACAAGACCTCACTTGTCCCCTTTGCAAACATGCAGTGATCGGACCTAAGACTCGTTCGATGGGCTCGCCAGATAGAATGCAGCGTAGTATCGCTGATGAGTCGTTGTAAACAACGTACTCCCTTTTCGGACAACAAGATAGGCAGGTTTTAGCCGGACCGGAAACCGGCCCCCGGAGTTATTCGAGAATTCGCGACTTTTTTCGGGGATTCGAGTTCCGTAAGCGCAATCTCTGCGACCGGAGACTGAATTCTATTCGCTCCGGTACGGCACGACGAACGCGGTCCGATGAGGGAACGCCGCCTCGGTGAACATCTGAATCATGAACTGATTATAGAGCCGAGGATTGTTCGTGGGCGTCTGGTACGATAGGCTGTCGACATAGTTGGCCGGATCATAGCGCACCATCGCCCTCGCGAAGGTACCACCCTCCTCGTAATCCGAGATGACGGGATTGGTAGGCAGGCCGGTCGATGTTTTAGTAGTGGTGATGAGAAGCCGGCTGCCTTGATCGACCGTATCCATGGCCGTTAATCGGATGTATGGCACTTTGGGGATGTATCTGATGGACGACAGCGGCTCATCAGCGTAAAGTCCAAGATCCCCCCTGAAATCCGCCCCATCAGAACCTTTAACAACCACACTCAGCGGCGTCGGCGTACTGCCGATCCCGCTGAAACCCCAGAGTATCCAACCCACATAAGGCCGGGTATCGTCACCCAACTTCAGGAAGAAGGCATACCGAGTCAGGTCGAGCTGTACGGTGTCGACAACCGTATCGGTGGAATAGGCCTTTGTCACCTCGATAGTAAAGCGGTCGTTGACTTCCACGAGGCTTTCCCGCAAACGGCCAAGGTATCCATGATCAACGTAGATCGTATCCGGATAATTCGGCACGCTGTCGCCGCCCGGCTGGGCGATTTTCAGCGGCACGAGAGATATGTCCAGGCTCCTCTTACGGCTGAGCACCACGTCAGTGATTACCGCGCTGTCAAAGGGCAGAGTGTAAGGAGTCGAGTTGATCAGGCCGGTGGTGCGAAACAGTTCCCGCGCGATGCTTACCTCGCTCAGGTAACGGGCGATTTCGTCCTCGTCGATAATAAACGGCACTTCCTTCTCGCTGCACCCCAGTTGAGTCGTAACTGCGGCCAGAATAACGGCACCGGCGATTATGAGCATTATAATGCTGGTCCTATTCATCTTCATTCCTACACTTAATGACTGCGGCCGGCCCGTTTTGTTTTACCCTTTTTCAGACGGTTCTGCAGCTCGTCGATTTCGTCGCGAATCAAAATCGCCGTTTCAAAATCGAGATTCTCGGCGGCATTTTTCATGGTGCGCACCAGAAACGCCAGCTGGTCCTCGGCCGACATAAGCTCGAAATTCCGGGGTTTCTCGAACGTGGGGGCCTCGACCGTGCGGATATCGGCAAACTGGGTGGACTGCAGGATTTCATCGCGGGTCTTGAACAGAGTCTGCGGATCGATACCGTGCTCTTCGTTGTAGGCCTGCTGTTTTATGCGGCGACGGTTGGTCTCATCCATCGCCTTGCGCATCGAATCGGTCACCTTGTCGGCGTAGAAGATCACCTCGCCGTTCTGATTGCGGGCCGCACGTCCGGCGGTCTGAATCAGCGACCGCTCCGAGCGAAGAAACCCTTCTTTATCGGCGTCCAGGATCGCTACCAGCGACACTTCCGGCAGGTCCAGCCCCTCACGCAGGAGGTTCACGCCAACCAGCACGTCGAAATTGTGCAGGCGCAGGTCACGGATGAGCTCGGTTCGTTCGATTGAATGCACTTCGCTGTGGAGATACCGCACCCGCACGCCAAGACGGCCCAGGTACTCGGTTAGATCTTCGCTCATCCGCTTGGTCAATGTGGTCACGAGGACACGCTCACCCCGAAGGGCGCGGATGCGGACCTGCTCGAGCAAATCGTCCACCTGCGTACCCAGCGGCTTCACCGTCACCAGCGGATCGAGCAACCCGGTCGGCCGGATCACCTGCTCGACCACGACACCTTCGCATTTGGCCAGTTCGTAATCGGCCGGGGTGGCGGAGACATAGATCACCTGTTTTTGCAGCGCCTCGAACTCCTCGAAATAGAGCGGGCGATTGTCCAGCGCCGACGGCAGCCGGAACCCATGCGCCACCAGCACTTCCTTGCGGCTCCGGTCTCCGGCGAACATGGCCCGCACCTGGGGGATGGTCTGGTGGGATTCGTCGATTATGGTGATGAAATCCCCTTCGAAAAAATCAATAAGGCACTTGGGGCGCTCGCCCGCCTGGCGGCCGGTCAGGTAGCGCGAGTAGTTTTCGATACCCGAACAGTACCCGATTTCCTTCAGCATTTCGAGATCGTACTTGGTGCGCATCTCCAGCCGCTGAGCCTCGAGCAGCTTATCCTCGCGACGGAACACCTCGAGCCGCTCTTTCAGCTCGGACTCGATCTGGCGGATAGCATAGTCCAGTGTTTCACGAGATGTCACAAAATGCTTGGCCGGGTAAACCGCCACTCTGGGTCGCTCGCTCAGAATCTCGCCGGTGAGCGGATCGATCTCGGTTATTCGCTCCAGTTCGTCGCCGAAGAACTCCAGCCTCAGGGCGTTTTCGTGGTAAGCGGGAATCAGTTCGATGGTGTCACCCCGAACGCGGAAATTTCCCCTGCTGAAATCGACATCGTTCCGATTATAGTGCACGGCTATGAGCTGCCTGATGACCGCGTCCCGGTCGGTTTCCACTCCAACCTGGAGGGAAAACATTTGGCGCTTGTATTCCTCGGGCGAGCCGATGCCGTAGATGCAGGACACCGAGGCAACGATAATCACATCCCGCCTCTGGAGCAGCGATGCGGTCGCTCGAAGGCGGAGGCGATCTATGTCCTCGTTGAGATGAGTGTCCTTCTCGATATAGGTATCGGTGGTCGGAAGGTAGGCTTCGGGCTGATAATAATCATAGTAACTGATAAAGAATTCGACCGCATTATGAGGGAAGAACGCTTTCAGTTCCCCGTAAAGCTGCGCCGCCAGCGTCTTGTTGTGCGAGATTACCAGAGCCGGCTTACCGTACTGGGCGATGACATTGGCAATCGTAAAGGTCTTGCCGGAACCGGTCACGCCGAGCAGGGTCTGGTGGGGCCGCCCGGACCGGAGGCCGTCCAGAAGCTCCGCAATCGCGCCCGGCTGGTCGCCGCTCGGCGGGTAGGGCGCCTTGAGACGGAATTTATCCGGCATCTCCAATATCGATCTTCGAATTGACTCTGCCACGATTATGCTTAGCTCCAAACCTGACTTTCTAATATACGGCCAAAGAGACGCCGGTGGAATCACTATTGCCCTAGCGGCCATTCGGCGGGCCTCAGCACCGCCTGCCTTCGGCAGGCGGACAATGACCTGCCGCCAACTTCCCTGCAACACATAATACATGGTGAAGGTCCATGCTACCCCGGACATAAGTACTAACGATAGATTCTCCCGTGGGCAGCAACGCGGGCCATCTCCGCGCTTTCACCATCTGGGCGGCGGGCAGAGTTCAGTCTAAATGGAACCTGGGCCGACCTCGGACGTGTAAGAGAAGACACGGCAAGACGTTGCGATGACAATGCCAAGATTGAGCTTGACTTGGTCGCCGATTGGGTTAGTTTGACGGGCTAATTTCGAAAACGTACGTATTGAGTACTTTGAAAGGATGCCTATGCAGGCTGTTTTTCAATTATCCGGTTTTCAGTTCAGCGCGCAGGAAGGCGACACTCTGCGGGTCCCGCGCCAGAAAGTCGAGGTCGGTCAGGCCTTTGAGATCGACCATGTGCTACTGGTGAAAGACAAAGAGACTGCTCTGATCGGCACGCCGACAGTTGCCGGGGCGCATATCGAGGCTGAACTGCTGGCCAACGGCAGAGGCGACAAGGTGATCGTTTATAAGTTCAAGCGCCGGACCAAGTATCGCCGCACCCGCGGGCACCGGCAGGACTATTCGGAGATCAAGATCAAGAAAATCGTGGCGCCTCACTGAGGCGGCAGGCTGGTTCATGACACCCCGAGCAGGGACGGCTCTTGTCATCGTGTGTATGGTTGCCCTGCTGGCCACAACGGCCGGCGCGCAGGGCAATTACACGGTGGTCGAGATTGAAGTGGTCGGCAATAAGATCGCCACCAATTCGCTGATTTTCGGGGTTTCATCGATCGCCAAAGGCTCGCCGCTCACTCCGACCATTATCCAAAACACCATCCACCGCCTATACGGCCTGGGGATTTTCAAAGATGTGCGGATCGACGCGCTTGAAGTTCCGGGAGGTCTGAAAGTCCTGATAGTCGTCAAGGAGCTGCCCAAGCTGGTCGGGCTGGAGTTCAACGGCAATAAGAAGATCAAGTCCGACGATCTCAAGAAAGACCTGGGGCTCGGAGTCGGCGGGTATATTTCACCCTACCTGATTCACGAAAAACGGCAGACGATTCTCGACAATTATGCCGAAAAGGGGTATTTCCAGGCCGAGGTCGAAGGGGTTCTTACCTATAACGCCGATTCGACCGAGGCATCGCTCAAATACGAAATCAAGGAGAAGTCCAAGGTCAAAGTCGCCAGTGTAATTATGACCGGCAACGTCCGGGTGAAAACCGACGACCTGATCGGCAAAATGCGCAACCGCAAGCGCGGCTTCCTCCGAAGTTCCGATTTTGCGCAGGAGAAATACGAGGAAGACAAAGAGAAGGTTATAGAGGAGTATCACAAGAAGGGGTATATCGACGCATATCTGATATTGGACTCAATCCATATCGATACCGCGGTCAACCTGATGACGATCTACCTGAACGTCTACGAGGGACCCCGGTATTATTTCGGCGAATCGACTTTCGAGGGCAACGAAGTTCTCAAAGCCCCAATTCTGAGCAGAGTGCTGAAACACAAGGCCGGCCAGGTTTTCAACACGGAGAAGTACGACGAGTCAATCGGCGAGTTGTACTCGGCATATCAGGAAATCGGCCACCTGCATGTGCGAATGGCCGACGAACGCGCCACGCGGGCCGATTCTATCATCGATATCAAGTACATAATCTCCGAGGGTCTCCCGGCGCATATCAATCTGATTCATATTACCGGCAACACGCGCACCAAGGAGAAAGTGATCCGCCGCGAAATACCGGTGAGACCGGGGCAAGTATTCAATCGCTCCTTGCTGATCCGCTCGGTGCGCGAGGTGATGGCGCTCAATTTCTTTACCAATGTCGAGCCGATGCCGATCAGTCTGCCCAACGGCGATGTCGATCTTGAGTTCAAAGTAGTCGAGAAACAAACCGGCCAGATTTCGGCGGGAGCTGGCTACAACAGCCAGGACAAGGTAGTCGGCTCGGTCGGCATGGGCATACCTAATTTCAGGGGCAACGGCCAGAACCTGACTTTCTCCGTCGATTTCGGCAGCCGCCGCAACTCATTCTCCATCTCGTTCACGGAACCATGGCTGTTCGGCCGCCCGACTCTCCTGGGAGTTGACTTATTCGCCATGAGCCGCAGGTGGTTTGATGACTACACCGAGGCGCGCCGCGGCGGGTCGGTCCGCGTGGGGCGCAGACTCCGCTGGCCCGACAACTACTTCCGGCTGTATACGTCCTATCGCCTCGAACGCAACCGCTTCTACGACTACGACGACACCTTCGAAGCCCAGAACTCCAGCAGCACGACGTATCGCTACCGCTGGACCGAGATTACCGACAGTTCCACGGTGGAGCACCGGAGCAAAGACGAGACCATAGTCGGCGAGCCGCTCCCCGGCTCCCTGGTGGCATATAACGAGAAATGGAATACGGCGTCGCGGCTGGCTTTCACGCTGGTCCGCGATTCGCGGAACCTTCCGGAATTCGCCACCAAAGGCTCGATCATGTCGTACACCTGGGAGAAGACCGGAATCCTGGGCGGATTCTGGAAGTACCAAGTACACCGGTTTGAGCTGGCCAAATTTATCCCGCTGTTCTGGAAATTCGCACTCGCGGCCAAAGTCGAGTACGGGGTCGTGGTGGGGGGCTCCGACGACCCCCGTGATCTGCGCATTCTCGTATCTGACCGCTTCAATCCCGGCGGCACGGCTTATGACGGCACCATTCGCGGCTACGATGACGGAATCCTGACACCTGATTCGCTGGTGTACGGAACGGATACATCGCTCTATTATTTTGCCGACCCCGAGACGATCGACCCCAACGTGGACGAACCGGACTCAGTCACGGTCAGCCCGAGTTTCAAGACGAGAGTACGCGGCAAACACATGCTTGTCGGAAATGCCGAAATCCAGCTCCCGATTGTCGAGAACCAGATCTACGGCTTACTTTTTCTTGATGCCGGCAATTCCTGGCTGCATCTTGATGACATGAAGCCGCTGACCGGGCTTTACAAGGGCGCGGGTCTCGGTTTCAGAATTGTCGTGCCGGGAATCGGCACCATTGGTTTTGACTTTGCCAAGCCGTTCGACGATCCTCCCGACGGTAGCGGTCGAGGCTGGAAACCGCATTTCCAGATTGGCAGTACAATTCGATGATTGAACGAACTAATAAGGAGTGATTTGAATGCGAGTTCTCTTTAACCTGGCGCTCTTGCTGATGTCTATCGCGCCACTGCTCATGACCGTAGGCGGCACCGCCCAGGCGCAGGGTCTTAAGATCGGCTTTATCAATGATGAGAAGATCAAGACAGCCTATCCCGAATGGGCGCGCGCTCAGGAACAGATGGATGTCGAGATGAAGGCCTGGGACGACGAGGCCACCGCCAAGCAGTCCGAACTGCAGGAACTCCAGCAGGAGTACGAGAAGCAGAAGCTGATTCTCTCTGACGAGAAAAAGAAAGAGCGTGAGGCGGCGATTCGAGCCAAGCGCGATGCGCTCGACGCGTACACCCGGCAGATTTACGGACCCGGCGGTTCCGCTGAGAATAAGCAGATGGAGTTGATTAAGCCGCTCCTCGACAAAGTGAACACGGCTATCCAACTGGTCGCCGAAGAGGGCGGCTACGACGTGGTATTCACGCTGCAGTCCGCGTTGGGTTATATCAAGCCGATCTACGATATCACCGACAAGGTGCTGGAGAAGCTTGAGAAGATCGAAGAATAGCCCCAGCTTCACTCTATCGGATTTGGCGGCCAGGATCGGCGGCACGGTCGAGGGTGACGGCCGGGTGGTTATTCGCTCGGCGGCTCCTATCGAGAGCGCGGGCCCGGATCAGATCAGCTTTGTCGCCAACGAAAAATACAACAAGTTCATTGAATCCACCCAGGCCGGTGCGCTGATCCTCGCACCGGCTGCTGCGTGTAGCAGGGTGCCGGTGATAAGGCACCCAAAGCCGTACTATGCGTTCGCGTTAGCAGTTGATCTCCTCTACCCGGATGAGCCGCAGAGCGAGTCCGGCATAGACCGCTCCGCAATTGTCCACTCTGAGGCGAGGGTGGATTCTACGGCGCGACTTGGACCGCTCTGCCATATCGGTCGGGGAACGGTAGTGGGGCGAAACTGCCGACTGCTCTCATCGGTGTTTGTAGGCGATGAAGTCTCGATCGGCGACGATTGCCTTTTCTACCCCGGCGTGACAATCATGGACAGTTGCCGGATCGGCAGCCGAGTCATACTCCATCCGGGGGTAGTTATCGGCTCCGATGGATTCGGCTTCGCGGAATCAGACCAGGGGCTGAAGAAGATCAAACAGGTCGGATGGGTAGAGATCGATGATGATGTCGAGATCGGCGCGAACACCACGGTGGACCGCGGCGCGATCGGGCCGACTCGCATCGGCGCCGGCACCAAGATCGATAATCTCGTTCAGATCGCCCACAATGTCGAGATCGGAAAGCACTGTATTATAGTAGCGCAGACGGGCATCTCCGGATCCACGAAGCTGGGCAACGGGGTCATCCTGGCCGGCCAGGTAGGGATCGTGGGGCATATCGAGATCGGCGATGGCGTCCGGGTGGGGGCCAAATCCGGGATACCGAATTCTATTCCCCCGGGCAAGACCGTGTTCGGTTACCCGGCCCGGGAGATCATGGAGACCAAAAGAATCGAGGCAGCCCTGATCAGGCTGCCTGATCTGCTTAAGCGGGTGCGGAAGATCGAGAAGAAGCTGGGCGACGACTCAGCAGACTAATTGCTGTTCGATCTCAGCTATTCGATCCCAGTTCTGCTCCATTTCGGAAACATGCCGGAGGGCGCTTTCGCGGTCACCTTCCTCGATCGCCTGGCGAATGCGACAGAGCACACCCCACTGCTGACGGTTGACCACTTTCCAATGGGCGATCCGGTCGGAGAGATTGGTCGCTGCGGTGTTGAACGCAGTTCCAACTTCCTTGAGCGGGTCGCTACCGCTGAGCCGGACGCGCGCGGTGAGATCACCGTCGGAGATCTCCCTCAGCTTGTGCACTATCTGCTCCGCCGGAGCGGCTACACGGGCAGTGGGCAGTATGGTCGTCACGCCGATCGCGGCTATCACGCCGATGACGGCCGAGATCATGTATGGCATCAGGGTCATTATAGCCAATTCAAAGCCGACTCTATCGGTCGCCGACCAAAGTGTGGCGACGTTTTCATTGTAGTAGCTGATTATGGCAGCCGACGCCAGCACGGCAGTCAGTCCGATAAACGCCGCCTTGCGATACAGGCGCGACTTGTCCAATACGTTCTGGGCCGAGACCAGCGAAGTAGACATAACAGAATTTCCTCTAAAAGTCGCGGGCCGAAGTCCACAACGAGTCAGCCGATGGCCCGGTCATCACCCCCAGATTCGGGCCTTTTACCCTACGGTCTTAGTCCGATTTCCGACATTTGGTGAGCAAAAGCGGAACATGAAAAAGGCTCTGTTGCCACAGCCTTTAGCACGGATTTGTGCAGCGATAAATCAGAACGGAAGATCGTCATCGTCGCCGGCAGCAGCCTCCGGCGGCGGACCCGAGGGAGCGTCGGCCGGCGGCGGAGCGGCGTTGGCATCGCTCCTCGATCCGAGAAACTGAATGTTCTGGACGACTATCTCCGAGATGTATCCCTTCCCGGAGCCATCCTTTTTGTCATAACTCCGATTGTCAATCCGGCCCTCGATGTACACCTGTCTTCCCTTATGCAGGTACTCTTTGGCCAGCTCGGCCTGCTTTCCCCAGGCGACAATGTTGTGCCAGACCGTTCGCTCGTTTTTCTGTCCGTCCTGACCCGTCCAGCGGTCGGTGGTTGCCAGGGAGAAATTCGCCACTGCCTGACCTCCGGGCGTGTACTTCAACTCAGGGTCACGACCAAGATTTCCGATTAAGATCGCTTTGTTCACACTCATAACCCCATACCTCCATCAGATAAGGTTGGTTCATTATAATCCAGCATGCCGGGCCGGTCAAGGCCGGGATATTTCACTTGAAACCCTCAGACGGTTTTGATATTCTGCCCACTATGGGAGCTCGCCCGATGAGTAATACATTCGACCCACAAAAAGCAATCACATTAATCCAGTCTTTTCTGGCCGACAAGTTGGCTGCCAGCGGGTTGGACGGGTACGTGGTCGGGGTGTCAGGCGGGCTGGATTCGGCGCTGAGCGCCAGCCTGGCGGTCGGAGCGGTAGGCCCGGGGAGGGTGCTGGGCGTGATCATGCCGTATCGCCTGTCGTCCCCTTCTTCAAAAAACGACGCGCTCAAGTTGGTGGGACAATTGGGCATAGAACATCGGGAAGTCGACATCACGCCAATGATCGACGCTTACTTTGCGGAGATCGACGCCTCTGTGAAGATTCGCGCCGGAAACAAAATGGCCCGAGAACGAATGGCGGTTCTCTTTGATATCGCCCACGCCACCAACCGGCTGGTGCTGGGCACCGGCAACCGGACCGAGATTTGTCTCGGCTACACCACGCTTTATGGCGACTCCGCCTGTTCGCTCAACCCCGTCGGGGAACTGTACAAGACCGAAGCCCGAATACTGGCTCGCCGATTGAACATCCCCGACTCGATCATTGCCAAGATTCCCACCGCCGACCTGTGGGAGGGACAAACCGATGAGGGCGAGATCGGCGTACCGTATGTGCAGATCGACGCGATCCTGCGACGCATAGTCGACGACGGCGAAACTTCACTGGCGGTTCTGACAAAGGAGGGTTTTAAGCGGGATCAGATCGAGCGAATTGTCTCCCTGCTGAACCGTAATGCCTTCAAACGCGCCCTGCCGCCGGTGGCATCGCTGGGACGCAGGCCGGTCCCCGACCGGATAAAACTGAGCTGAAACGACACTGATCGATGGCAGACTCCCCCGGCACGGTCTACCTGGTACCGACACCGATCGGCAACATGGGTGATATCACGACCCGGGCGATAGAGGTGCTCAATCTCGTTGACATGATCGCCTGCGAGGACACCCGCAACAGCGGCAACCTGCTCAAGAAGTTGGGGATCTCCAAGAGGCTTATCAGCTATCATGAGTTCAACGAGCGGGAGCGGGCGCATCGTCTGGCCGAGGCCGTTAGAACGGGGCAGAGCATAGCGGTGATTTCCGACGGCGGCTCGCCCGGCATATCCGACCCGGCCTACCGGGTGGTGCGAGCGGCGATCGATAACGGCCTGCCGGTCGTGGCTCTGCCCGGCCCATGCGCGATCATTCCGGCTTTGACAGCGTCAGGCCTGCCGACCGACCGGTTCTTCTTTGAGGGTTTTCTGTCGAACAAAAGCGCCGCCCGCAGAAAGCGCCTGGGGCAATTGGCCGATTTGCCGCACACGCTGGTTTTCTACGAGTCCCCTCATCGAGTGCAAAAGACTCTGGCGGATATGCAGGAAGTTCTCGGCGACCGCCCGGCCTCCCTGGCGCGGGAGATCTCGAAGAAATTCGAAGAGTATATTCGCGGCCCGCTGAGTAAGATCACCGCGCGCGTCTCCGGAAAGTCGATCAAGGGCGAAATTGTCCTTGTCGTGGCGGGGACAGAAAGACACAAGAGCGGGGACGAGAATGCCTAACCGCATCCGTGCCGGTTTTGCTCGGTTCCGGCCGGTCGACTGGATCGTGCTGAACTATTGTCTGCTAATGGCGCTGGTCATAGTCGTGCTCGGACGGCCGCTGGCGCGATACGCCGACGAACTCGCTTTCTATCTCAGCACCGCGGCCCTGACGGTACTTATTGTCCGTTTTGTCGACGAGACCCAGGGGAACCGGCGCAGGTTCGTCCGGCTGCTTTATCCGGCGATGCTGTTCACGCTGTTCTATCGCGTGACCGGCGGGCAGATGGAGCTCGTATTTGATCGCCTCTTCGACGCCCACATTGTCGCCCTTGAAAGTTCGCTTTTCGGCCTCGAGCCGACCCTCTACATCGATCAGAAGCTGCTCAACGTGTGGGTCACCGAGGTTCTCTCTTTCTGCTATTTCACCTACTACCTGATCGTTCCGGGTTTTCTGGTTCCAGCGTTCGTACGAGGAGACAGCAAGATCATCCGTGAGTATCTGGCGGCGGCGAGTCTGACGTTTTTTGTTTCATATCTGATCTTCTGGCTGTATCCGGTGGAGGGGCCGCGATGGCACCTCGCCGGGCAATACGTGAACCCGGTCGACGGCCCCTTGTTCCGGCAGCTGGTGACATATGTAATTGACAATGCGGCGGTTCGCGGCGGCGCGATGCCGTCATCGCACACCGGGGTCGCCCTGGTGACGCTGATGTTCTGTTACCGATACTATCGTAAGGCCGCCTGGTGGCTGCTGCCGATCGTAATCGGCCTTGCGCTCGGCACTGTCTGGGGACGGTTCCACTATGTCAGCGATGTAGTAGTCGGAGCAGTCATCGGCGCGGCAGCAGTTTGGCTGGTGCGGGCCGGGCTGAATCGGGCAGCGTTAGGCGACGCCCTGACCGAGCATGTACAACTTGTGAGGACAGAGAATGTACCCTGAGCTGTTTCATATCGGCCCGGTGCCGGTTCGAGCCTTTGGTCTGATGCTGGCGCTTTCGTTCCTCGCAGGCGTGTACTACATCCAGCGAGTGGCTCTGAGGGATCGCAAGCCGTTCGATACCTACCTGATGTTCGCGTACATCATGATTTTCGGCGGAATTCTCGGTGCGCGGCTTTCGTATGCGGCCCTCCACTGGTCCGATTTCGCCAACAACCTGTTGGACATCTTCAATCCGTTTCAGTCCGGCCAGTTCGGAATTGCCGGGCTGAATCTCTACGGCGGCATTCTGTTCGGCATGGCCGGGTCAATCATCTATGCCCGCTTGAAGTACGTGCCGGTACTCGACGTATTCGACTATTTCGCGCCGACCATCGGACTCGGAATCGGTATCAGCCGTATCGGTTGCTTTCTCAACGGCTGCTGTTTCGGCACACCCACCCATCTTCCCTGGGGAGTGGAGTTTCCGCCCGACTCGATTCCCTACATGATTTTCGGCTCACAGCATCTGCATCCGTCGCAAATCTACTCGTCGCTCTACGGACTGGGCCTGTTCGTGGCATTGCACCACCTGGTAAAACACCGACGCTTTACAGGACAGGTGACCGCGATCTTCCTGATGGTCGAAGCGGTGTTCCGCTATGCCATCGAATACGTTCGATACTATGAAAGCGAGATGCATTTCTCATTGTGGGGGATGCATCCGACATGGAACCAGGTTGTTTCCTGGTCACTGTTCTTGGGCGGACTGGCCGTCTATGTAGTGAGTGTGCGAAAGCACAACTCGGCGGGGAATTCGTAGGGCACTCCTACACGAGTCGAACTCTTTCCGTGCGTGGTGGCCGTCTTCCTACACTCCGCATTGGCCCATTTGTGAAGTCCCCGGCTCACCTGAAGCTTGGTGCCCAAGCCCGCGCGACCTACCGCCCAATTTCAAGCATCCGCTCGAGAGCGAGCAGCGCGTCGCTCCGGTCAGGATCGGTGACTACCACCGGTTTTATATCATCGTGGTGATCGAGGCAGTAGGCCAGGTCGTTCAGCGTTGTCCGGTACATATTGGCGCAGACCGGGCAGATGTCGCCGGAAAGCTGCATGATGGTCTTATCTGGATAGAGCTCCGACATCCGGTGGATCAGGTTAACCTCGGTGCCTATAGCAATCACCGACCCCGAAGGAGCCGCCTCGCAATACTTGACCAGGTACTTGGTCGAACCGACACCGTCGGCAAGATCGACAACTTCCGGGACACACTCGGGATGCACGATAATCTGCACATTGGGATACGTTGAGCGCATGTTAGCCACATGGGCAGGCGTGAAGTTGGTATGTACATGGCAGTGCCCCTTCCAGAGGATCAGTTTGGCCCGGTCGATTTGCTCCTCGGTCAGGCCGCCGGACTCACGCGAGAAATCCCAGATGATCATCTCCTCCGACTTGAGCCCCATCCTGCGGCCGGTGTTCATGCCGAGATTCTCATCGGGGAAGAAAAACGCTTTCTCACGCCGCTCGAAGGCGTACTGCAGTGCGGCCGCCGCGTTGGACGACGTACATATTGTGCCGCCGTTACGGCCGGTAAAAGCCTTGAGGCCGGCAGTGGTGTTCATGTACGACACCGGCATGATTCGTTCCGCGCCGCCGAACGGCTTAAGATACTCCCATGCTTCGAGCACATCGGCCATCTCAGCCATATCGGCCATCGGACAGCCCGCCAGCGGGTTGGCGAGGTAGACGTTTTGGTGCGAACCGGTCAGGATGTCGGCCGATTCGGCCATAAAATGCACGCCGCAGAATACGATGATCCCCGCCTTTTTCTGGGCTGCGGCCGTCTTGGAGAGGTCGTAGCTGTCGCCCACGAAGTCGCCGAACTGTACGACCTCCATCCGCTGGTAATGGTGCACGAGCACACACAGCCTGCGGCCTAACCTCGCGCGCGAGGCCCGGATGCGGTCCTTTAGTTCGTCAGTCGCAGCTTCGCGATACTCTTTGGGCAACGAAAAATACACTTGCAGTCGCCTTTATCTTCAAAGCGCCGGTGCCGTTCCCTGACATCCGATTCGACTGTAAAACCGCAAACAGGCCCCAAACGTGCCCGACCCACTAGCCGGTTGTCAGGGCTTCGATCGCTGCTTGCAGCTTGCCGTTATCGGGAATGTTGGCCGGCGGCACCTGCTCGAAATACCGGATGATACCCTGCTTGTCGATCAGGAATACAGCCCGCTCGGCGTACCCCTTCTCGGCCAGGACGCCGTATTTCTGTGCGACCGCCCCGTGCGGATAGTAATCGGACATGAGCGGAAACGGCAGTCCGCCCAGCGATCTGGCCCAGGCAAGATGGGAGGCAATGGAATCGACCGAGATGCCAAGCAATTGGCATTCATGATCTTCGAGAAAATCCATGAGGGGGCGGAAGCCGGGGATCTGAGTCGAACAGACCGATGTCCAGTCGCCTGGGTAGAACGCCAGGATTACGTTCTTTCGGCCCTGATACCAGGCGAGATTGAGATCGCCCTCGTTGTGTGTCCGGAGTGTGAAATCGGGCGCGGGGTCGCCGACTCTGGGAACCTCTCTGCTCTCTGCACTCATTATCCGACCTGCTTTCGTGTCCTAGCCCCGGCCGCGCATATGATCTACGGCTCTGCGCAGCCTTTCGACAACAATGGGCTGCCCCAGGGCTGCCAGCATCTCATACAGCCCGGGCCCGCGCGACATTCCTGATACCGCCAGTCGGGCCGGATGGATGATCTTCGCTTTCCCTACACCTTGCTCCTCGGCCAGCTGATTCAGCGCCTGCTCGGTCGACTCGTGGGTGAAAACGGGCAATGATTCGAATCGCTCAGCGAGAGCCTCCAGCAGATTAGCGCTCTCCGAATTGAAATTTTTCGCCTCCGCCTCCGGTTCGTATTCGCCGGTGAAACTGAAGAAGTACCCCCCCAGCGTGACAAAATCCGGGAGGAATTGAACCCTCGGTTTGAGCAGGCTGATTACTTGCCGCAGATACTCCCAGCGCGTCTCCAACCAGTACCTGGTGGTGAGTCCGGATTCTATAAGCAGCGGCGCAACAATCACCGCCAGCTCATGATCGCTCTTTCTCTGGATATGCGCCCGGTTGAAGGCAAATAGCTTCTCCTCGTCAAAGACCGCATTGGAGGCGTTCAGGTTCTCCAATTCGAATAAACCTGCTAATTCGGTTATCGAGTAGATTTCGTTGTCGGTTTTTGGTGACCAGCCGAGCAGCGAGAGGTAATTGACCATCGCCTCCGGCAGAATGCCGAGCGTGCGATACTCGCCCACGTCCTTGTCTCCGAGCCTCTTCGAGACCTTGCGTTTGTCGGGGCGGAGTATCAGCGGCACGTGGCAGAATTTCGGCTCAGGCAGTTTCAGGGCGCGATAGAGAACCACCTGCTTGAAAGTGTTGGTGATATGATCATTTCCTCGGATGACATGGCTGATGCCCATCTCGTGGTCATCAACTACGACGGCGAAGTTGTAAGTTACGCTGCCGTCGGAACGGGCGATAACGAAATCCTCGATATCGTCGCTGCTGCGGCTCAGGTGCCCGGCGATCAGATCGTCGTATTCGACCGAGCCGTCAGGAATGCGAACACGCACGGCCGGTCTCTCCCCCGCGCGGAGACGGCGCTCGACTTCGGCCTTGGTCAGGCCAAGGCACTTTCGGTTGTACTTGGGGTCCCGCTTTTCAGCCATCGCCTTGTCCCGCTCGGTCTGAAGATCTTGCGGCGAGCAGAAACAGTAGTAAACCTCGCCGGTGTCCAGGCTGCGTTTGAGATACTCGGCATACAAGTCGGAGCGCTGGGATTGATACACAATCGCCTCATCCCAGTTGAGCCGCAGCCATCGGAGGCCGTCGAGAATCGGCTCCAGGTATTCCGGTTTGGAGCGTTCCTTGTCGGTATCCTCGATACGGACCAGAAACTTCCCGCCGGTGTGGCGCGCGAAGAGATAATTGAACAGAGCCGACCGCGCAGTGCCTACGTGAAGATAGCCGGTCGGCGACGGGGCAATGCGCACCCTGACCGGTTGGTCGCTCATTGGTTCCCCGGCGGGTTTCCAGGTGGAGGTTTGGTCGGCGGCGGCGGTGGATTCCACGCCGGTTGCGATGGCGGAGGCGGTGTGTACGTGCTGCCGGCCGGCGGCGGAGGCGGCGGCGCGAACACCGGCCTGTTATCCACGCCCGGCGCGCCCGGCAGAGCCCGCGCAAGCTCGACTAAACCGACTTCCCTGAACTCGAACTCGAGTCCGCCCATCCAGCGGCCAACCAGATTGTAAAACCCCACGGCGACCAGCCCAAACAGGGTGCCCATCACAGCCCCGCCGACGGCAAACACGAAGGGCAGAATGATCATCATTATCGGGCCGAGCGTGCGGATATCAAACGGGAGCTCAGAGAACTCGTCGAGCGGGGCGGTCGACGCCGCCATGAATACCATCATCAGCATGGCCGCATAAAACAGGCCGATGACAAAGCCGAAGCCCAGGTGCACGAAGAACGAGACCCGGACAAACGACCATATACCTATCGACTTCAGCTCGTACCTCATCGGACCTCGCTCCTCACACTATAGGTTATCCCTGGGTCCACGCGACCGTCCGGACACTGCGACTTCGGCATCAGCTCCGTCCGATCGAAGCGCCATTGCGCACGATAAAGCGGGCGTCTACCGCCTTGCACTTCTGTCGCTCGGCCGACACAATAAACGGGTTTATATCGATCTCAGAAAAACAATCGAAATCCCGGACTAGTTGTGAGACGCGAAGCAGGGTTTCCTCGACTGTGTCAAGATCGACTGGCGGCGCGCCCCGAAAACCGGTCAGCAGCGGATATGACTTGAGCGATTTGATCATCCGGCGCACTTTTTGGGGCGTAAGCGGGTTAATTCTGAACGCGACATCCTTCATGACCTCGACATAGATGCCGCCCAGGCCGAACATGATCAGCGGTCCGAACGACAGATCGGTAGTCATGCCGATCACGGTCTCGACCGAACCGGTGACCATTTGTTGCACGACCACGGAAAACTTTTCGCCCCGCTTGATTTCGCCCACGCGAGAACGAAGTTCGGCGAAACCTTTTTTGACTTCGGCATCGGAACGAATGTCCACCATTACGCCGCCGACTTCGGTCTTATGCAGGATTGGCGGAGTGTTGATCTTCAGCACTACCGGGTAGCCGAGTTGTTTGGCTGCCACCACAGCTTCTTTCGGGCTGAAGGCATATTTGTACCCGGCCGCCTGAATGCCGTAGGCTTTGAGAATCTCCATGGCGTCCTCGCCGATGATCGCGGTGTTACCGCCCCCGAGATTTCGATTGAGGATCTCCCGCACCCGCTCACTGTCGACCTTAAACGCCTTCGGTTTGCCGATCGGGCGACCCAGCCACTGACGGTAACCGTCGACCGTCGCCAGCGCCTTGGCGGCTGCTTCAGGGAAGATGTAAGTCGGGATACCGTTGGCGTTGAGGTAGTCGATACCCGAGCGGCGTTCTCCCGCCCCCATGAGGCAAGCCATGAGCGTCTTGTCCGAATCCTTGAGGGCCTCATGTATGGCGTGGGCTACTTCCATCTCGTTGATCGTTACGGGGGCGAGGAAGATGGTCAATATCGTATCGTAACGCTTGTCTTTCTTAACTACGTTGAGAGTTTTGAGATACTCGTTCGGTCCGGCGCCGGCCACCATGTCCATCGGATTGGAGTACGACGCATCCGCCGAGATAAACTTTTTGAGTTCTTTGATCGTGTCCGCCGCCAGGTCGGGCATATCCAGACCGTTGGCGATCAGCGTATCGGTGGCGAGAATTCCGGGCCCGCCGGCATTGGTAACCACAACCACCCGGTTCCCCCTGGGAATCGGCTGGCGCGAGAGCAGCGCGGCAACATCGAACAGCTCTTCGGTCGTGTCGACGCGCATGATACCGGTCTGCTCGAACAGGGCATCCACACCGACATCGAGTCCGGCCAGTGCGCCGGTGTGCGACGACGCCGCCTTGGCGCCCAGCTTGGTGCGGCCGGATTTCACCGCCACGATCGGCTTGATACGCGAGACCTCGGTGGCAATACGCGTGAAGTTGAGCGGGTTACCGAAGTTCTCGAGATAGAGCAGGATGATCTGCGTCTGTTCGTCATCGCGGAAATAGGTCAGGATGTCATTCGAGGAGATATCTGCCTTGTTTCCGATCGATGCGATCTTGGAGAAGCCAATCCCCAGCTCCGCAGCCTGGTTCATCACTGCCTCGCCCATCGCCCCGGACTGAGTGATAAAACCGACATTGCCATGCTTGGGATACGTCTTGCCGAAAGTGACATTCAGGTTGACATTGGGATCAGCGTTGACCACGCCGAAACAATTGGGCCCGATCATGCGCATGCCGTAGTCGCGCACGACCTCGAGCACCTCGAGCTCGCGCGCTTTGCCCTCGGGGCCGACCTCCGAGAAACCGGCCGAGATAACGACCAGCCCTTTGACTCCTTTCTCCCCACACTGGCGGACAACTTCTTTTACGCCCTGTTTGGGAACAATGATGACCCCCAGGTCAACCGCGTCGGGAACATCCAGAATGGTCGAATAGCACTTGACCGAGTGGATGACCTCGTAGTTCGGATTGACCGGAAAGATCTTACCCCGGAACTCCGCCGAAAACGCATTGCGGAGAGTTTCGCGCCCGATCGTGCCGTTCTTGGGGGTCGCCCCGATTATGGCTACCGACCGCGGCTTGAAAATGGCGTCCAGTTCGTGTCTCATGCAGTACCGAGGTCAGGCGGCGCCATCTTGGCGTTCTTGCCGCCGGTCGGCTTACCTTTCTTGTCGGCGCCCTCTTCCAGCCGCTGCCTGATCGTGGCCTGCGCCGCCGCCAGGCGGGCAATCGGCACCCGGAACGGCGAACAGGAGACATAGTTGAGCCCGATGCGGTGACAGAAGTCTATTGACACCGGGTCGCCGCCATGCTCGCCGCAAATACCGACCTTCAAATCAGCCTTCACGGCGCGCCCCTTTTCCTTGCCCAGTTTGACGAGCTGACCGACCCCTTCAGTGTCCAGAGACACAAACGGGTCCTTGGGCAAAATACCTTTTTCAACGTAATGACCGAGGAACCGACCGGCGTCATCGCGCGAAAAGCCCATGGTCATCTGGGTCAGGTCATTGGTGCCGAAACTGAAGAAATCGGCCTCCTGCGCGATCTGATCGGCAGTCAGCGCCGCACGCGGAACTTCGATCATCGTGCCCACCATATAGGTCAGGTCCTTGACGCGCTTGCGGGCCATCACCTCGCGGGCGATCCGGTCGATGGTTTCCCTCTGGTGCTTCAGTTCGTTGACATGCCCCACCAGCGGGACCATGATCTCGGGCAACACCCTTTTCTTCTGCTTCTGAAGTTCACAAGCGGCCTCGAGAATCGCGCGCGCCTGCATCTCGGTTATCTCCGGGAAGACGATACCCAGGCGGCAGCCCCGATGCCCCAGCATCGGATTCAGCTCGGTCAGCTCATCGATTCGATGCAGCGTCTTCTCCAGAGCCGCCAGCTTCTCTTCGTAATCGTCGTCCTTGTCGTCAAGAGCCGCTTTCTTCTGTTCGATTTCTTCGCGTTTGGGAAGGAATTCATGCAGCGGCGGATCCAGCGTGCGGATCGTCACCGGCAGACCTTCCATCGCCTCGAACAATCCCTTGAAATCCTTCTTCTGGAACGGAAGCAGTCGGGAGAGCGCCTCCTGGCGTTCCTCGGTACTGTCAGCAAGGATCATCTGCTGGACGACCGGGATGCGGTCCTCCGCGAAAAACATGTGCTCGGTGCGGCACAGACCAATCCCCTCGGCGCCGAACTTGACCGCCTGACGAGCGTCGCGCGGGATGTCAGCGTTGGCGCGCACGCCCAACGTGCGAATTTCATCGGCCCACTGCATCAGCTCGGCAAATTCGCCCGAGAGCTCCGGTTCGATGGTGTCGACCTTACCAATGATGACCTCTCCGGTAGAACCGTTGAGCGTGATAACCTCACCCTCTTTGATAGTGAGACGGCCGACGTGGAAGACCTTCTTGGCGGCATTGACCCGCAGCGCCTCTGCTCCGCTGACACAACACTTGCCCATGCCCCGAGCCACGACCGCAGCGTGGGAGGTCATCCCGCCCCGCGAGGTGAGAATCCCAACCGCGACATTCATGCCCTCAATATCATCCGGGCTGGTTTCCTGCCGCACAAGAATAGTCGCCTGCTTGGCGCCGAGCCGGACTGCATCCTCGGCCGAGAACACGACATGGCCGGAGCAGGCGCCCGGCGACGCCGCCAGGCCGGTGGCGATCACTTCGTACTTGGCATTGGGGTCGAGACGCGGATGAAGCAGGTGATCGAGCTGGTTCGGCTCGATCCGCATCAGCGCCTCTTCCTTGGTGATCAGCTTCTCCTTGACCATGTCCACGGCCGCTTTGATCGCCGCCTGGGCGGTCCGCTTCCCCGTGCGGGTCTGAAGCATGTACAGGGTGCCGTCTTCGATAGTGAACTCAAAGTCCTGAATATCGCGATAATGCTTTTCGAGGCGGTCGGTGATCTCGCGGAGCTGCTTGTAGACCTTGGGCATCTCGTTTTTGAGCTCGGCGATCGGCTGGGGGGTGCGCACCCCGGCGACTACATCCTCTCCTTGGGCGTTGATCAAAAACTCCCCGTAGAATTCCTTCGCCCCGGTCGCGGGGTTACGCGTGAAACCTACTCCGGTTCCGGAGTCCTTTCCCATGTTGCCGAAAACCATCGCCTGCACGTTGACCGCCGTGCCGAGATTGGCCGGAATGCCGTGCAGCCGGCGATAAGTGATGGCCCGCGGGTTATTCCAGGAGCGAAAGACGGCATCCCGGGCCATGCGCAGTTGCTTGTGGGGATCATCAGGGAACGACTCACCCGATTTGCGCTTCACGATCGCCTTGTACTTTCTGATGATATCCCTCAGGTCGGCCGGCTGGAGCGAGCTATCCTGGCGGATGCGCTTATCTTTCTTTTTCTTCTCGATAACCTCTTCGAACAGGTCTTTGTCGATTCCGAGCACCACGTGGCCGAACATCTGGATGAAGCGGCGGTAGTTGTCCAGGGCGAAGCGCTCGTTGCCGGTCTTGCGCGCCAGGCCCTCGACCGTTTCCTCGTTCAAGCCGAGATTCAGGATTGTATCCATCATGCCTGGCATTGAGAATTTCGCGCCGGAGCGCACCGATACGAGGAGCGGATTGGACGGGTCCCCGAATTTCTTGCCGGTAGACGCCTCGACCTTTGCCAGATACGCCTTCATCTCGGCGTCGACCTCTTTGGGCACGGTCATGCCATGGTCATAAAATAGTCCGCAGACATTGGTAGTAATGGTAAATCCGGGCGGAACCGGGATGCCGGCGTTGGTCATCTCGGCCAAACCGGCTCCCTTGCCGCCGAGCGTATCCCGCATCTGGGCGTTCCCTTCGGCTTTTCCTCCACCGAAGAAGTAGTAGTATTTCTTGCCAGAGGCCGGGGTCCCGCCTTTTTCTTTGGCGGCGTTTTCGGATTTCGTTTTTCGGTTGGTTTTCTCTTTAGTCGCTGTCATTTTAGGTGCTGTCATCTGGCCCTCGGTATTCATCAGTAACTCATGCTATAATCATCATTTAGCCCAGCTATATAAAGGTCGAGACGACCGTCGCGCAATAAAAAAGGGCGGCCGGAGCCAAAGCTCCCAGACGCCGCCCAATGTCTCTGCGATTGCTCCTAACTACATGGTAAACATACGCTCACCGCGAATAATCTTCTCGAGAATTTTAAGTGTCTTCTCGACCGGCGAGTGCATAATGTCGGCCGTGTTGAACGTCGACCGGACTACCTCGCGCGACGCCAACATGTTGGATTTTCCGCGCCCCACCCGGGCCTTCTTCTTGTGGGTGAGGTTGTACTGGCGCTGGTACTCCTTAGCCTTCTCCTTGTGCATCTGGTAGTAACGGCGCTGGTACTCGCGGCGGGCTTCCGCGGTTGACAGTTTGGCTCTCGCCCTGTCATGATCCTCCTTCTTCTCGGCAACTTCCCTGGTGTTTCCGGCTGGGGCTTGGGCATTAGTCCGAGCCATCGAGCCACCTCACTTTCCCTGTGTAAGTTCTACTACCCTATAGCATTTCCTTGGCGCGTGCGCCTTTTTGATCCACCTGGGCCACCTTAGGAAAGATTTGCCTGTATGTCAAGTGAAATCTTCGGCGTCGCCCGATTTTTTTTCGAGTATCCGCCTGTTCAGTAACGGGTTAAGATTGACGTCATTCTTGACAAATTTCAACCCCTTGGCCCGCTGAAAGTTCGGGCGGACAAAAATGTCCTCTACGGTAGATTTTCACCAACTCATTGAAAATCACAGCTGTAAAGTGAGGAGGCAGCCCCTGGTTCCGACTTATTATACGCACGATCCTCGTTTTTCGTCAAGGGAAATTCCGGCGCCTGAAGAAAAACCTCAAATCCCCTGGGGCCGTTGCATAGACGGACGACTGAAGCTATCGGGCAGGGTCGCCCGAAAGAACGCTGTCGGCGCATTGCGTACTGGAAAAAGCGGCGCCAGGCCCTCTTCCGGCCTGACCCGAGGAGCGAGTCGGGCGCGGAGCCGAACCTGGCGCAACAGCCGCAAGCTGCGGTGTGGTTGTCTACATGGCCTGTTTAGTCTCCGATCCCGCGCGGCGCCGCAGGAACGAGATGAGTTCCCACAGGATGTACGCCAGCGCCAGTACCAACAGGGAATAGAACAGCGCCGGGTAGCCCCAATGATAATTGGGGTTGGGGGTCTGCGCGGTGTTGTGCGCCGTGGTGATCCACTGCTGATCGAGAAACTGCATTCGGTTAATGAACAGCGATATTCGCGCCATGACCGTGAAGCCGAACGACGCGCCAAAACCTATCATTAGAATCCAGATTCCGAACTTGGCCATGCCGCCGATCACGCCGGTGTGCGCTTTCGAGAAGAAGAAGTAGATTAGCGCGCAGAGCGCCCCGACAAATACAATCAACTGGGACAACCCCGAGGCGGTATCCAGAAGATTGACACCGTCCGTCCCGAAGAAATGCGACCAGTTGATTTCGCGCATCATCGCCGAAAGCTGTTCATTGACTCTGGCACGCATCTCAGCGGGGATTGCGGTACCGGCGCCGATGCCGATGTACATGGCCAGCGGCCAGCGCGACACCCACTGGTATTTTTTGGAGAAGCGGGTCCACATCAGGATCCCCAGCAGCGCCGGAACCAGATACCACCACTTGGAGGAGTCCACCCAGAGGAAATACCAGTTACCATCATCCAGACGCTCGAACATCAGCTTGGGAATCAGCCCGTTGTGCCAGAGGATCATGGCGAAATAGCCGGCTGAAAGCCCGACGAATAAGTGCTCGGCAAACTTGTAGAAGGGGTTGTCTTTGTAAAGGAACGAGAAAATGCAGAGCGTCAGGAATGCCCCGAATGTGGTCCATAGAAAGGTCGTGAAATCCATGACGCTACCTCCTTCCTTCTATCTTTTCGCGTTTGCGTTTTCGCATAGTGGCGAAAAAGCCGATATTGCCCATGATGACAAAGGCGATTATCACCAGGTGCGCGGATAGTTGCACCCGCATGGCCCCTTTAGCATTGCCGGCATTGTCGGCCAGCTCTTCATATTGCGCCGCTCCGAGCATTCCGCCCATGATTCCGAAAAGCTGTCCGGAACCGTAGTAGGGGTAGTACTGTGCGGTGGATACCCCGGTTACGCCGATCGCCAGCGGAAAACCGTAGCGCCCCTGGCCGTACGAAATCCAGAAGTCCGTAGCGTTGGTGCCTGAAATATTGATGGCGCAGGCAATATCATCATAATTGAAAAGCCCGCGCATCATCGGTAGCGAATCCAGCGGCGTACCATAATAATCGAGCGGGAACGGCAGCCGGAAGTTCTGTCCCATGCCGAGTATCACCATCGCCGGATAGGGCTTGTATCCGAGAAAAACGTAATCTACGCCGTTGACGATTTCGCGAGCCGGGTAGGTTATGCCGTGGTAGGTCCTCGGCACTTTCATGGAGTCAACGAGCTTACGCAGGGCTTCGTCGGCCATCCCCGGACCGTTCTGGGACAGCGCCGTAATCAGCACCTTGAGCTCCTTGCGCCAGCATTGCTCTACAATAGCGAAGGTCATCGGATGCAGCTCGGCCATGGAGCCGGGATCATAATCCAGGGGAAGAAAGACCACCGAACCTATGGGCAGCGTATCAATGAACCTGTAGATATTGCGCACTTCCGGCTCTACCATGATGGGCACCTGGAAATCCGCCACGTAGGCAAATACCGAGACGATTACCAGGAAGAGGAAGACCCAGCGGCGGTCGATCAACATCAGACGATCAAATATGTTCATGATTGATCTCCCTACCCTCTGCCCATATAGTTGCGTTCGATGCCAAGAATCACTTTGAGCGCGGTCGCCACCATTCCCAGTCCGACTCCCATTATGATCGCCCGCTGGGCGGCCATGTTGGGGACATTCATCAGCCAGTTGGACAGCTTGGCCACGTACTCGCCGAAAACAGGCGCCAGGTACGGATTAAAGCGCGACATGACAATCAACGCCGCCAGCAAAAGCAGCGTGGCCATCACGTTGCGCGCCCGGAACGCGCGATAGGCCGCCGAGGCTATAAAGAACGCAAGCAGCGAGAACATGGTAGCGTGCAGCGAGACCAGCACATTATCGAATGTACTTCGAAACAGGTATGCCCGCAGCGGCACGGCGGTCTGGAAATAGAAGCTCCAATCGTTATCAAAGTTGGCGATCAGAATTGCGACCAGCGTGAATAGTCCGGCCAGGCCCAGATAGGTCGGAGCGCGCCCTTTTGAAGACAGAGCCTGCACCACCATCAGGACCGTCAGAATTACCGACACCAGAAACGGGAAGAACCAGCCCCACTCCTGGCCGTTCTGAGCCGTCAAGCCGAACATGATCATGCTGACAAAGCCGACCAGAGTGACATAGGAGTATTTCCAGCCGACCTTGCGGGTTCTGATCTTGTCGACATGCACGTGGAAGAGCGACCATATTCCTACGGCGAGGGCGAAAACGCCGATGATGAGAATCCAGTCGAGCAGGAACTCGTAGGCGCGCTCCGAGGATTCGTGGGGAACGAAGAACTGAAAGAGCAGGAATGCGCCGAACACCAGTACGATAAGTCGCGGCATCTGTTGTTTCATCTTTGTTACCTCCTACCCTGCCACGTGGAAGAGTTGCGCGAATTCCGGATAGCCCAGGGTGGTGCAAATCATGCCAATCAGGGCAATCACCATCACCGCCAGCTTGGCCCAGTCCTGGGCCTTGAGTGAACCGAGCAGAATCGGTTCGCGGCTGAGATACGCCGACGCCGCGTAGAGTTCTTCGCCGATCAGCGTAAAGTCGCATGATACGATGAAGAACGGAATCTGGTTGGTTTCGTCAGTGCCTGCGATCTGAATGGAACCGGCCAGCGTGCCGGTTTCGGCGAGTATCAGAGACTCGGCGAAGAACTTGCCCATATAGACGTTGGTGGCCGGGCGTTCGCGAAGCATGATACCGTTGACCGCCGCAACGTAGGCAAACTGATAATTGGTTACGAAGAAGACCGAGTCTTCTTTGTAGTCATCGGGGCGACCGGCGTCGAGATACGACGACTTGACCACTTCCTGGGCTACTGCCATAACGATCGCGTCGTAGCACGGCACGATAATCGGCGTCTGGTACTCAGCCACCCGCTTGGCCACGCGGCCCAGGACGGAGAACGAAGCTATTGTCGAAACCTCGGTCGCGGTGCCCAGACCGAGGACATACAGAATCGGGCGGCCCATCTCCGTGGCGCGGCCGATGGCGTCGTCCACGGCTTCAATCCCGGACAGAGGCCGGACATAGAGCGCCGCTCCCCGCCTGGCAAAGTGCACGAAGACAACGGTCAAAACAAAGAACACCATGATGAATCCGAACACCGGGATCTTGCCGGTGTGAAACCACTGGCCATGGCTCTGAACCGGACCGGCTGTGACGGCTACCGACCTGATGGTTTCGTCGGCGGTAACCGCCTCCACCCGGTAGTACAGGTCGGTGTGGTCCGGAAAGAAATCCGACTGAGTTGCCTCCTTGGAGCCGGTGTTGTCATAGGAGACACTTCCCGCTATCGCCTTGCCGAGCGACCGCCACTCCCCGCCTTCCGGGTACTGCGCGTGCGCCTGGGGAAGCTGGTCCAGCACCTGCTCGAGCTCTCGCTGGAGGGGCTTGATGCTGCGCTTGAAAGCCGGGCCATGCTCGATCATGTAAGCAATCGTGTCCTCAAGGGCGCGCATGGCGAAATCGACTGTCAACTGGAATGTCGGATCATCGGGGCGAGCTACACTGAAGCGGATCGTCCTCAACCTGGTCTGGTCTTCCTTCAACTCGATAAGGGCGTGCTCCGCACGCGGCAGGTCGGAGCGGAAAGCCCTGATAGCCTCTCGAGCCGTGGATAGCTCCCGACGAAGCGAGTCGGCCTCGTTCATCTGGTGGGGAAACCAGCGGAATATCTCATAGGCTATGACGGAGTTCCGCCCGGCGCCATCATCGGGCGACTTGTCCCAGGTCAACGATATGGCGTGGCCGTGATCGTTCTTAGCGTCCGCAGCGCGGAGGTTCGAAACCGGCCCCGGCGGCGAGATCGACACCGCGGCCGCGGAAGTATCCGGCGTAACCGTATCGCCCTGCGCTGCCGCTGCACCACTGATGCCCAGCATCAGGACGACAGCAAGTTTCAGTTTGTGTCTCACATGGCGACCTTTCACCAATGAACTATTATGAACTTATGATTCCTAACCAGTCACGAAACAGGAACGTCAGCCGCCCGACCAGAAGTGAAATTCGTCCCATTACGGTATAGCCGAAGGATGCGCCGAAGGTGATCATCAGAATCCAGATGCCGAGCCGCGACGCGCCTCCGAACCAGCCGGTATGTTCCTTGGAAAAGAAGAAATACACCAGGCCACAGAAAACGCCAAGAAAAATCACGAGATTGCTGAGCATGGCAATGAACTGTCCGTCCGCCGCCAACGACAGCCGACTGACGAAATCTCCGAAGCCCTGCCACTCGACAAACAGCGGCACGAACGTTGCGGAGATCTGAATAATGAAGTCGGACTGAAGGTAGCGAATTAGATTGAGCCCCGCGAATGTGCCGACGATAAACGCCAGCGGCCAGCGCGAAATCCAGCCCGTTTTCGGAATGAGGCGCATCAGAAGGAGTATGCCCAGGATAATCGGTATCAGGTAGAAGACTCGGTAAGGCAGGAAGAACAGATCGAAATCGAGCCCGCCTCCCGAATACGGCACCTTGAAGAAATCAGACAGGCCCTCCGAAATGCGCGGCACCAGGTTGCCGACAATTGTAGACCAAAACCCGACACACATCCAGTAGGCCGCGGAAATTCCGACAAACAGGTGCTCCGCGAATTTGTAGTAGGGATTGTCGCGGTACATAAACGACATGATCGCCAGCGTCATAAAGGCTGACAGCGTTACCAGGAATGCGTCGCGCACGGCGTGGTCGCCCTCGGTGGCGCCCGCTCGAAGCACCCAGCTCAGTGCAAAAGCGGCGCAGACAATCACGAACACAACCACCGCCAGCCGGCTCATCGCTTCACCTCTTTGCGGCGATTGACGAAGAACAGCACGTTGCCGATGACGATAAACGCCAGGATAACCACGTGGGCGACAGTCTGCGGCCCCATCATGATCATCGCCGGTGTTTCCATATCGGTATGGTCAGGGTGATTATCGCGAAAGTAATTCTCGTACTCGGCCGCGCCTTTGATTCCGCCCAGGAGTCCGCACATCTGGCTCGGAAAGTACGGGTAGAGCATGGGCGCCACGACGGCCGCTACGCCGCCGGCGACAGGCACGCCGGTCGGGTCGCCGACAAAAAGCACCCACTCTTTAACTCCGGGTTTGCCTCCTCCCAGAGAGATAATCAAGTCGAAGTCAGAGCACGATCGTATGCCCTCGAGTATGGGCAGGCTGTCCCAGGGGACGGTGTTGACATCAGTCGGAAACATCTTTTTGAAGTCAGTGCGGATGACATTCAGCACACCCTCATTTCCGGCCTTGTAGCCGAGATCCACGTAATGCTCACCGTATACAGCGTTGGGGAACTGCCTGCGAATGACATCTTCAAGCGTAATGTTGAACTGCGCCTGGCCGGTGGCCCACAGGGTCATGAAAACTGCCTTGTGTCCTCTGGTCAGAACGTGCCGCGAAACCACGTCGGCCATCGGCTGCACTTCCGGTGCCATCGGCGGATCGAAATCAAACGACAACAATATCCTCGACCCCGCAGGCAGATTGTCGATCTTGTCATACAACTCCTGCACGATGTGGGTCGGCTTCATCTCAAACGTGATCGTGAGCAGCAGCGGCGCGGCCACCGAGATAAGGATGAACGCGAAAACCACCCTGCGGTCCACTTCCTTGCCCCGCAGCGCCCGCACGAAAAGCCAGACCAGTCCTCCGCCGATCAGCAATAAGACGATTATGACCCCGATATTACCCACGATCCTCTCCCAGGTAGGTACGCTCAATACCGAGAATCAGCCGCAGTGACATTGACACCACACCAAGGCCGATACCGATCAGGATCGCCCGCTGCCCGGCGAGATTGGGGGAACTCATGATCCAGACGGCCAGGTTAGGGATTTCCAGGAAATCGAACGAGTCGGGAATCCATGAAGTAAGCACCGTCCCGAACGGGGTACTCCCAAGGAGAATTACAAACGCGGCTAGAAGCAGGACGGTCGCCTCGCGATTCTTCGCGCGGAACGCCCTATATGACGCCGAGGCCACATAGAACGCCAGCAGTGCATACATGGTGGAGCCGAGCGGCAGGTTGAGATTGTAGTAAAGCATAGCGAAGAGCGAACCGGGGGCGGTAACCGACGTGGATATATCCCCCGGATTGCCAATCTTAAACAGCCCCGCGGCCAGCATGACGAAGAAGCCCAGCAACGCCACAATCGAATAGATCCAATCAGGCTTCTTCTTGATCAGCTTGTTGGCATGGATGCGCACCAGGTTGCCGCCACCAAGGAAAAACGCAAACACTGCAATTATGTCGAAAAAGAGCGTAAAGTCCTCGCCCAGCGCTTCAAGCGGCGGACTAAAGAACGAGACTATCGCCAGGAAGCCCACGAATATCGTTATGCCAAGCGGGATCTCGCGTCTCATCGTCTAGTCCGATGCGATGGTGAACATAGTATGCAGCCAGTCGGCGACCGATTTGAATGCGCCGCCCTCGGTCAGGCTGTAAAGAGTTACGGCCGCCATGCCAAGCACCACCGCAACCATAGCTATCGCTTTGCCCACGTCTTGTCCTTTGAGCGAACCCAGCGCTCTGGGCTCGCCCGAGAGATAGGCGGAAGCGGCGAACAGCTCTTCTCCAATCAAAGTGAAATCGCAGGCGGCAACAAAGAAAGGCAATTGCGCCGGGCGCGCCGTACCCGCGATTTGAATCGCCCCCACCGAGTTTCCGGTTTCAGCAAGTATCAGTGACTCCGCCATGAACGCGCCAAGCAGAAACACGGTAGCCGGTTTCTCGCGCACCATAATGCCGCTGACCGCCGCCACATAACCGAATTGCTCGTCGGTCACGTAAGACACCATATCCTCGCTGTAGGCGTCGGGTCGACCGGCCGCTTGGTAGCTGGCTTTGATAGTTTCGCGTGCTGCGGTCATCACCAGAGAACGCGAAACCGGCATTCGGATTTTTATGTCATAGGTAGCGACATGTTCGGCCACCCGTCCCAGGATGGTCAGCGCCGCCAGCGTCTGAACGTCGTCCATGTCCTGAATGCCGGGAATATACAAAATCGGCCGACCCATTTCGGTGGCGCGGCCGATGGCCTCATCAACCGCCTCCAGGCCGGCGATCTTCCGCACAAACAGCTTCTTCCCCCGCTTGGCGGTCTCGATGAAAACGATTATGGCGCCGCCGATTATCAGCGTGATCAGCATCAGGTTCCACAGGTTCCAGTCGATCCACTCCCGCTCAGTGCGTATCGGCGCGGTGCGAATTGACTCCGACGACACCCCGTCAGCCAATGCCACAACATAGAACCGGTAGGTACTGTCAATTTGGAGGTCCTGTGCGCGGAAGCTGTTGGCTCCGGGCAGGAGATCCGCCAGCTTCTCCGGAACGCCATCATTCCTGATCTGGAAGACCTGGTAACCGGTTACACCACCGATCGCGGGCTGGTCATCAATCGACGGCACCCAGGTGAGCATGATGTTCTCGCCATCGTCGTAGTTGAAATCCTCTGCGATAAGCGAAGTCACCGGTGCGGGCGGGATCTGCGGATTCGATCTGGTCGTTGTATCCACAGCCCCCTCCTGGGCCGACAATTGTGCAGCCACTCCGAGCAGCAGGAATAGACAGAATGTGGATATCCTGAGTGAGCCGCAGGTCCCCGAATCGGGTGTCGAGCGGCGGGCGATCATTACCTGAGTAACCCCAGCCATTCGCCGAAGATGAACGACGTGCGCCCGATCAGAAGCGACATCCGGTTCATGATGGTCAGCGCGAACATCGCCCCGAACGTAATCATAATCGTCCAGATGCCCACCCGCGCGGTCGCGCCGAAAGCGCCAGTGTGCGCTTTGGAAAAGAAGAAGTAGACGACACCGCAGATCGTCCCGGCGACCAGCACAAAGTTGCTGAAGATGGCGATTGCGGAGGCGTCAAAGTCGGCGCCGAAAAGGGGGAAGATCGTCGCCTCGACCTGAGCGATACAATTGGTCGTCAGGTAGAGCATTAGCCACAGACCGGATGTTGCGCCGATGATAAACGAAAGCGGCCAGCGCGAGATCCATCCGATTTTTGGTATCAGGCGCATGAGCATCATCAGGCCCAGCGCCGCGCCGATCCAGAGCCAGGGCTGATCCCCTTTCTGATCCCAGAATTTGCCCACGAAATTCTGCCAGTACTCGTACACCACCCAGTAGCCGGCTGACACGCCCACGAATATCGCCTCGCTGACTTTGTACCAGGGATTGTCACGGTAGAGAAACGAGTAGATGCCTAGTGTCAGCAATCCCGCCAGCCAGAGTCCGAGGTGATCCATACGCCTACTGTGTCCTCCCGCGGAGTTTCGTTTCGCGCTCACCTCGGAAATAGGCAATGTTGCCGATTATGATGAATGCGATCACAATCAAGTGAGCAAACGTCTGAGCCAGCATGTATGTCGTGGCGACTGCCTTGAGGCCAATCAACTTCTCGAATTCCGCCGCCCCGTTGATACCGGCCAGGAGCCCCTGCAGTTGTCCTGCCCGCAAATAGGGATACACTTGTGGCGCCTGTACTGCCGTGTTGCCCGCGCCCAGTTTCAAACCGAACCGGCTAACTGCCACCTGTACCCATTCCACCGTGCCGGGGAAACCGGCGGAAATATTGAAGGCATAGTTGATGTCAGAGAAGTTCCTGACGTTTCTGACCAGCGGAATCTGTCGATACGGCGTGCCACGCACATCGGTGCCGAACATGGCCTCGAAACTGGTGCCCATACGCTGGATGACAAACTCCCGTCCCGCCTGGTATCCGAGATTGCAGTAGTCCTCGCCGTAGACGAGCTCGGTAGTGTCCAATCCCAATCGCGCCCGAACGGTGTCAAGAGCGATATTGGCCTGAATTGCGCCCGGGGCCCAAAGCGCGACCATAATGACTTTCAGATCGCGCCGGAAGCACTCGGCCAGAAACGCCTCGGCCATCGGCTGGAGCTCCGGCGAGGAGGCCGGATCGTAATCGAATGATACCAGCACTTTAGAACCGGGCGGCAGTTCCCCGAGCGATTCATATACATGGCGGGTGTTTTCCGAGATAACGATATCCTGATCGATCGACATGAATAGAGGAAGCGCAATAGCGATTCCCACGTACAAAAACACCGTTCGCCGGCCGACCGCCTTGTCCTGAAGTGTGCGAACTAAGATCCAGACCAGGGACAGGCCGATTAATCCTATCACGATCTGGGATGTAGTTGGGGAGAACTCAAAACCGCTGTGCCAACCCTGCACGTTCTTCTTCCCCAGGTAAGCCAGCGTGCACAATGCGAGACCGACCACCACAAGCGCGATTTCAATGGTCCGACGCGACATGGCTCAGTCGCCTCCCCCGAGATGCGAACGCTCGATACCGAGAATCACCCGCAGCGAGGTCGAGGTCAGGCCGAGCGCGATGCCGATCATGATAGCACGCTGTCCGGCGGTCTGCGGAAAGTCCATGATCCACTGCTGAAAGTCGGATATGCGGGCGCCCTCGGGCAGAAACTGGGTAATGACATCGCCGATCGGCACTCGCCCCAACATGACGAGAAAAGCCGCCACCAGCAGCATGGTGGCCTCGATATTCCGCGCCCGGAAGGCGCGATACGACGCCGACGCTACATAAAACGCCAGAATCGCATACATCGTAGAAGACAACGAAACGTACAGGTAGCGGTACAACCACTCGAACGCCGTACCGGTGTTCTGGTAGCCGCGCCCGCCGGCGATCCCGGCGATCACCGTTATAAGAAAGCAAACGATTATTACTACTGCGTAGCCCCAGTCTTCCTTGCGACGGGCGACTTTCTGCGAAGAAATCAGAATCAGATTAAGCGAGCCTAGCACAATCGCACAGGCGGCCACGATCGAAAACCAGTCAGAAAACCAGTCATTGAGATTACTGAACGGCTTATGGGGAATGAAATACGAGACGACAAACACGACGCCTACAATTCCGGTAATCAACAGTGGGACAGTTCTGCGCATGGCTATACCACCGTGAAGAGTCGGGAGAAGTCCCAGACACCGAAAGTTTCGAGTATAATGCCGATGACCACGAGGACGAGGATTACCGCCTTAACGTAATCCTGTCCCTTAAGCGAACCGAGCAGTCTGGGCTCTTTCGAGAGATACGCCGAGGCCGCGAACATCTCCTCGCCGAGCAGCGTATAGTCACACGCGGTCACGAAGAACGGCAACTGGGTCGGCTGAGCCGTACCGGCAATCTGAATAGCTCCGGCCGCGTTTCCAATTTCAGCAAGAATGAGAGATTCAGCGAAGAACGAACCGATGTAGAACATGGTCGCGGGCTTTTCACGCACCACGATACCGTCGATTGCCGCCGCATACCCAAATTGATCATCGGTGAGATAATGCACCTGGTCCATCTTGTACGAGTCGGCGCGCCCGACTTTGGTATAGGCCTCCTTGACCACTTCTTTTGCCGTAACCATCACCATGGACTTGGATACCGGCACCTCGAGATAGGTATCATATGTAGCGGTCATCTCGGCAACATAGCCGAGGATGATCATCGACGCGATGGTCATCACGTTGTCCATGTCGTCGATCCCCGGTACATAGATGACTTTCTTGCCCATCTCGGTGGCGCGCCCGATGGCCTCGTCGACCGCATCCAGACCGGCGATCTTGCGGACGTAGAGCTCGCGGCCGGATCTGGCCTTCCGGATCATAAAGAGAATGAGAAAGACGACCAGGACACTACCGACAAAGACGTTCAGCCGCCCCATGTGGAACCATTGCGCCGATGAGACGATCGGACCGTAGATCTCTGATTCGCTCGAAACCTCGACCAGAGCACCGTTGCCCGACGGAACCATCGACAGCGTGATCACTTTGAAGTAATACGGCCGACCGTCGTCGGTTTCCCCACCCTCGAGCTGACTTGTGCCGGGCGCCATATCGCCGACCTCTACAAACGGGCCGCCCGGCTCCGAGGCCTTGAGCACTTTGTAGCCGGTAACGATGCCGCCTTTGATGTCATCGGGCGAAAGCTGCCAGGTGAGGCGGATTTCGCCTCCGTCATCGTTGTCGCGGTCGCCGCCGGACAGGATCACGGCAGGACGCGGCCCGGTCATGAGCGAGGAGCCGACCGCCGAGATCAGAGCGGAGTCAGACGGATTCGGTTCCGGATTTTGGGCGAAAGTTGCGGGCGATATGGCCAGGGCAAAGAGAAAGAGAGCTACCGGCGGGGTCAGGAGCGGTCGGTAACGGTCGGTCAATCCTGGCAAATCCAATCTCTTTCTTCAGCCCACGGTCTGCTAAGTTTTTTGGTGCCGGGCTTACAGAAGCACGACGAACGAACCCCGCGCTTGTCAAACACTGCCTTGCAGCCGCGGCGGCCCGGTTCGTTCGGGAGGGTCTGGGCAAGGCTGCGGAACTTCAAAGGCGGCAATCTATCCGGGCCAATAAGCCAAGTCAAGCGAAAAGGAACGGTGAGCCAGTTGAGTAACTGGGCGCCAGTGCGATTCCGAAACCAAAATCGACCTTTACAACCAGGAGACCGGGTTGTATAGTAGTCGACTTGACTTGACAGGCGCCCTCCAGTGGCCTGGGCAACAATGCTACCCGCATGGGAGATGTCGCACTGGAAACGCCGAAATGCGGAAAGAGTTTTTGAGTAGAAGATGGCCAGATTCGAAAACCCCGATGATATCAAGGTAATCGTCGCCACCGACTGCGGCTCCACCACCACCAAGGCGATTCTGATAGAATATGTGAACGGCGAGTACCGCCTCCTTTCGCGGGGGGAAGCGCCCACGACGGTCGAGGCCCCTTTCGAGGATGTCACTATGGGCGTTCTGAATGCGGTGGCCGAGCTCGAGGAGTTGTCCGGCCGGAAACTGCTGGACGAGAACAACCGGTTTATTTCTCCGGCCCAGGGTGGGGTCGGCACCGACGTCTACATATCGACATCGTCGGCCGGCGGCGGACTTCAAATGATGGTCGCCGGAGTGGTGCGGTCCATGACCGCCGAATCGGCCGAGCGTGCGGCGCTTGGCGCGGGCGCGATTGTCATGGACGTAATCGCCTCCAACGACAAGCGTCTCCCCCACCAGCAGATCGAACGCATCCGGCACTTGCGCCCGGATATGATCCTGCTTTCGGGCGGGATCGACGGTGGCACAACCACCCATGTGGTTGAGATTGCAGAGCTGGTCTCCGCCGCCGATCCGAGACCGCGTCTTGGTACCGGTTATAAGCTGCCTATCATTTATGCAGGCAATAGAGACGCCACCGATGCGGTACAAAAGACGCTCTCAAGCAAGGTGGACCTTCGTACAGTTGCGAATCTGCGTCCGGTACTGGAAACGGAAAACCTCGGCCCCGCTCGCGAGGAAATCCATGAGCTCTTCATGGAGCATGTTATGGCGCAAGCTCCGGGCTACCGCAAATTGATGGAGTGGACTGATGCCCCTATCATGCCCACACCCGGCGCGGTCGGGCTGATTATCAAGACGATAGCCGACCAGTACAATATCGAGGCGGTCGGAGTCGATATTGGCGGCGCCACGACCGACGTCTTTTCGGTTTTCCGCCCCGACGGCAAGACCGGCATTTTCAACCGGACAGTCTCCGCCAACCTGGGCATGTCCTACTCGATTTCAAATGTGTTCGCGGAGGCGACTTTGCCGATGGTCATGCGTTGGGTGCCGTTCGAAATGAACGAGCGCGACCTGCGCAACCGGGTCAAGAACAAGATGATCCGCCCCACGACCATCCCACAATCGATGCAGGAGCTGATTTTCGAGCAGGCGATTGCCAAAGAGGCCCTGCGGCTGGCGTTCATCCAGCACAAGAATTTCGCGACCGTTCTGAAAGGCGTGCAGCAGCAGCGTACGATCGCCGATGCGTTTGAGCAGTCCACATCCGGACAGACTATCGTGAACATGATGACTCTCGACATGCTGATCGGGTCGGGGGGGGTGCTCTCGCACGCGCCGCGCCGCCAGCAGGCCGGACTGATGCTGATTGACGCGTTCCTGCCCGAGGGCGTTACGCGGCTGGCGGTCGATTCGATCTTCATGATGCCGCAGCTGGGCGTGCTCACGGAAGTTCAGCCGCGCGCCGCCACCGAAGTTTTCGAAAAGGACTGCCTTATCCATCTGGGTACTTGTGTGGCGCCGGTGGGTGTCGCCAAGAAACCGGGCCCGATCCTGAAATATCACATCGCCCTGCCCGACGGCGCGGTCAGCGGCACGCTCGATTATCTCGAGATGAAGCTGTTCAGGCTGGGCCTTCAGGAGAACGGCCTTCCGCAAACTGCGCGCGCCGTGCTGGAGCCGGAGCGTGGGTTCGATATTGGCGCCGGTCCGGGCAACAAGGTCGAGCGCGACCTCCACGGCGGCGTGGTGGGGATCATTCTGGACGGCAGAGGGCGACCGTTCGATCTTTCGTCGCTGGCGGATAAGGACCGGGTCGCCTTCCTCAAGAAGTGGATGACCGACCTGGATATATACCCGGCAGAAGCGCTGGAAAAGTCACTTTAGGATTTGAGAAATGTTCACGATGAATCCGGTTCGCATTGTTCTGGTGATAGGCTGCACCATCCTCGCAGTTGTGGGGTCGTATGTTCCGGCAGGTGCGGGGACGTTTGTCAGTTACAACGGGAAATTCCATTTCGTTTATCCGGAGTCCTGGATCCAGGTCGATTACACGACTGCCGAGGTTTACCTGACCCGAGGAGACCCGGAGAAAGAGGTCGATTTCGAGGCGGTCTTTTCGGAAACGAAAACCTACGCTCTCTTTCAGGGTTTGTATCTGATTCTTACTGTTGACACGGTCGGGCAACTCTTGCCGGAACAGATCGATTCTGTTGTAAACACGCTGACCAGGGAGTTCCGGCGACCGATCAAAGAGGTCACGCCGGACGCCTTCCTGGCGGCTCCCTGCCGCGACTCGATCGTGTTTGATCGTGAGGGCGGACGTGTCTCTATTGAGTCGGAGGTGCCGGGCGATCGCTCCGGCCCCCGGACCAATCTCCTGGCGATGAAGTTCTACGAACATGGTATCGCCAATTTCTATTTCTACGCGCCGTCGGCGGAATACGCGGGCGGCCTCCCGATTTTGCGTCATATGGTAATGTCATTGTCGATAGGTGAGACACCACCCGCGGTATCGGCCGAACCAGTCAAAGTAGCTGATATCGGAACCGACGGAAAGAAGGCGCGCAACTACGGGCTGTATTTCGGCGGCCCGCTGTTCATAATCTTTGTGATAGTGATCGTCCGCCTGAGAAAAAAGAAGGCACAGCGAAAATTGTAAATCAGAGAGTCATTCATGGGCCACGCATATACTCCCGGACTCAAAGTCAAAGAAGAACTGCTGGTAAAGAAACAGCGCATCCTGCCGCTGAAGGGCGACGTGCTCGTCAAGGTGGGCGACAAAGTCGGCCCCGACGATGTCGTGGCCCGCACCGAGCTACCCGGCAATGTGGTGCCTATAAATGTCGCCAACAAGCTCGGCATCCCGCCGGAAGATATCGAGATGGTGATGCTTAAGAAAGTGGGCGATCCGATCAAGAGCGGCGAGTTGATCGCGCTCTCGAAAACACTGTTTATCTTCAAGAACCCATGCCATGCCACAATCGACGGCAGCATAGAGTCGATTTCCTCGATCACCGGCCAGGTGCTCCAACGCGGCCTGCCCAGCCCGGTCGAGGTGAAAGCGTACGTGCACGGACAGATCACGCAAGTATATCCGAGAGAGGGTGTCGAGGTCCAGTGCATGGCCAGTTTCGTACAGGGGATTTTCGGAATCGGGGGCGAGAAGAACGGCCCCATCCACGTTGCCGTAACGGACCCCACTGTCGTCCTCGACCAGGATCTGATAAACGATTCAATGACCGGCAAGGTCATAGTCGGCGGCTCACTTGTGACCGCGGCGGCGCTGCGCAAGGCGATTCAACTTAACGTGCGGGGAATTGTGGTTGGCGGGTTCGATGACAAAGATCTCCGCGACTTCCTGGGTTATGATATCGGAGTCGCGATCACTGGTTCGGAAGATACGGCGACGACTTTGGTCGTGACCGAAGGCTTCGGCCAGATCAACATGGCCGCAAAGACGTTTGAACTGCTCAGGCGCCACGAGGGCGAGGTGGCCTGTATTAACGGCGCCACGCAGATTCGCGCCGGAGTAATCCGGCCTGAGGTTGTCATACCGACACCAAAGGCAGCCATCCGCACCGACGCCGTGGATCAGGACGTAGCGGGACTGTCGGTTGGTTCCCCTATCAGAGTTATTCGCCACCCTCATTTTGGACGGCTCGGCATGGTAGTCGATCTGCCTTCGCCGCTGCACAAACTCGAATCGGAATCCAAAGCGAGAATACTCGGGGTTAGGTTTGAAAGCGGCGAGGAGGCGATCATTCCGCGCGCCAATGTGGAGATGATCGAGGGCTGACGCTTATCCTGAACAGCAAGCCTCCGTGCCTGCCGCCGGACGACGCGGCAGGGATGGAACCCTGCCGATCGAAGACCGTGACCTGTGCGTGGTGGACGTCCTCGTTCACCACGTCCCCCACGCTACACGAATCCAGGTAGCCCACCCGCTTGTGGGTGGGATGGAGATGATTCTCCCATGAAGATAACCTCGGGTGCCCCACCGCTTGCGGTGGGAGGGAGATAATTCTCGCATGAAGATGTCCTCGGTGCCCACCCTTTGGGTGGGATCGAGATGCCCCTCGCAGGAACGTCTGTCGGGCAGAGTCGCCCGACAGCACGAAAAGTGCGGTTTGACTGCGGGGAATGAAGAACCCACCCGTTGGGTGGGGTACCGGTGGTACGCAGATGTCGAAACCGCACCGCGCGCATACGGCACGCGGGTATAGGTTTCGACCTACAAGAGCTGCCTTCCGCCGGCAGATGAGGGC